>JBCDCW010000017.1:0-24546 GCA_039180995.1 Pseudomonadota bacterium | reverse complement strand
TGTCGATCATCGCCGATAACAGGGAATGGGCGCTGGTGATCGCGTGGAAATCACCGGTGAAGTGGAGGTTCATCTCCTCCATGGGGACGACCTGGGCATAGCCACCACCCGCGGCGCCGCCCTTCATGCCGAAATTCGGGCCAAGGCTGGCTTCGCGAATGCAGACCATGGCCTTCTTGCCGATGGCGTTCAGCCCGTCGCCCAGGCCCACGGTGGTGGTCGTCTTGCCTTCGCCCGCCGGAGTCGGGTTGATCGCCGTGACCAGGATCAGCTTGCCATCCGCGCGGTCTTTCACGCCGTCGATAAAGCCCTGCGAGACCTTCGCCTTGTCGTGTCCATAGGGCAGCAGGTCTTCGGGCCCGATGCCCAGACCGGCCCCAATTTCTTGAATGGGGCGCTTCTTAGCGGCGCGGGCGATCTCGATATCGGTGAGCGGCATCTAAAGGGTCCTTTCGCGCGGCCTGATTGGCATAGGGCTACGCGACGGGACACCATTGCATGCGGCCAGAATACGACATTCCGAGCCCGGCGCGCGGCGTGTCGGAAACGCGTTGATCCCGAGCGGGACGATACGACGCGGATCGGAAACAGAGTTTTGCCAGTCGATTCACGGGATTGCGATCATCCGTCACTAGGTGAATTCGGTTTCCTAGCGTAACCTTCTTTTCACGACGGTGATTTGTGTGTGTCCGTCTGTTTCTGTCCCCAGCGGTCTTTGACCGCAAACTGGAAAGTTCTGCTCCATGACTGCCTCCAGCCTTTTGATCCAAGCCGGATTTGTCGCCGGTATCGCGCTCGCCTTGCTCGCGGCGCTCGCGCTCGCCTGATTAAGCCTCCGCTCCGCGCCAGGCCCGTTGGTCTGGGACGTGGAGGCGGAGCGTGTCGCCCAGGTGGAGCGTGCCCTCGCGTTCTACCCAGGCCGTTACCCCGCGCCTGTCCTTTGCTGCGGTTTTGAAGGCTCGGCCATGGCCCGGCGCGTCTGCGTCGATGACAGGGACGGGAAGGTGGCAGGGCCTGTTTTCCATATCCACGACGATGGTTGTGCCGTCCGTCTCCGATTGCAGGCGGGATGACGGCGGAACATGGGTGAAATCGGGGATGCCAGAAATCACCAATGTCGCGCCAACCCAAGCCGGGTTGAAACCGTCGGTGCCGATTTGGACGGCGATGCTCTCCAACTCTTCCTGAGATACGACTGCCAGCTGCCGCGTGTTCCGAATGGTCGTGCCTTTCGGGTGCTGCGTCGTCACACGCGAACAGGAGGGGCGGGTCAGGCCGCCATGGTCTTCGCCCTCTGGGCCGGCGAAGGTCAGGCGCAGGGCGTCCCGGGGTTGGCTGGCCAGGGCGGCGGCCCGGTCGGGCACAAGGCCCAGCCACGTGATGCGGCCGGTGATCTCGGTGCGGGCGAGGGCGGGCATGGCGAACTCCGGGGTTTGGCTGTGCGGTTGTCTCGGAACGCCGCGCAGACCGCAAACGAAAAGAGCCCCGGCGGGGTTGGCCGGGGCTCTGTCGTCGATCAGATATGGTTAGGCCGTCGGTTCCGGCTCGGGCGCGATATCCGGACCCTTGCGGCGCGGTTTGGTTTTCGGCACCGCTGTTAGACCGGACCCTCCGGTGGGCATGTCCCCCTCATCATCGTCGCGATTGAGGGCCTCTCCGTTGATCACCTTCTTGATTTCGGGGCCAGTGAGCGTCTCGTACTCCAACAGACCTTGGGCCAAGTTTTCCAGATGGTCGGCCTTTTCGATTAAGATCCGCTTGGCCGTCTCGTAGCCATCGTTGATGATTTCCTTAACCTTGTCGTCAATCAGCTTCTGCGTTTCGGAGGAGTGGTTTACGCCGCCACCATATGCACCCAGATAGCTTTGCTGTTCGTTGGCATAGTCGACGAACCCCAATTCCTCATGGGCATAGCCGTATTGCGTCACCATTGCGCGGGCCATCTGCGTGGCCTGCTTGATGTCCTGCGAGGCGCCCGAGGTGATGTGCTCCTTGCCGAAAATCAATTCCTCGGCCACACGGCCACCCATCGCCATGGCGATGCGCGACGTGAACCACAGGTAGCTGGCCGAGATGCGATCACGTTCGGGCAGGGACAAAACCAAGCCCAGAGCGCGGCCCCGAGGGATGATCGTCGCTTTGTGGATCGGGTCGTGTTCCGGCACGTTTAGGCCAACGATGGCATGGCCTGCTTCGTGGTAGGCCGTCAGTTTCTTTTCATCTTCGGACATGACCATCGAGCGGCGCTCGGCGCCCATCATGACCTTGTCTTTGGCCTGCTCGAAAACCTCCATCGTGACCACGCGGCGCCCGATGCGGGCGGCCATCAAGGCGGCTTCGTTCACCAGGTTGGCGAGGTCCGCGCCCGAGAAGCCCGGCGTGCCGCGCGCGATGATGCGCAGGTCCACATCGGCGCCCAGGGGCGTCTTGCGGGAATGGACGCCCAGGATTTTTTCGCGGCCTTTGATGTCGGGATTGGGCACCTGAACCTGACGGTCGAAGCGACCGGGTCGCAGCAGGGCGGGGTCCAGCACGTCAGGGCGGTTGGTGGCCGCGACGATGATGATGCCTTCATTGGCCTCGAAGCCGTCCATTTCGACCAGGAGTTGGTTCAGCGTCTGTTCACGCTCGTCATTGCCACCGCCATAGCCGACGCCACGGGACCGGCCGACCGCGTCGATCTCGTCGATGAACACGATGCACGGGGCGTTCTTCTTGGCTTGCTCAAACATGTCGCGCACGCGGCTCGCGCCGACGCCCACGAACATCTCGACGAAGTCCGAGCCCGAGATGGTGAAGAACGGCACGCCCGCTTCGCCGGCGACAGCCCGGGCCAGCAGCGTCTTACCGGTGCCCGGAGGCCCGACCAGGAGCGCGCCCTTGGGGATCTTGCCGCCCAGGCGCGAGAATTTCTGCGGGTTGCGGAGGAACTCGACAATTTCTTCCAGGTCTTCCTTGGCCTCGTCGATGCCGGCCACGTCGTCGAACGTCACGCGGCCATGCTTCTCGGTCAAGAGCTTCGCCTTGGACTTGCCGAAGCCCATAGCCCCGCCTTTGCCGCCGCCCTGCATCCGGTTCATGAAGAAGATCCAGATGCCGATCAGCACCAGGAACGGCAGCCACAGGCCAAGGGCGGACATGAAGCCCGATTGTTGCTGGGGATCCGCGACGATGCGAACGTCGTTTTCCAGCAAGATCTCGGTCACATCCACGTCCGAAGGTTTGATCGTCACCAACTGGTTGCCGCCCGAACCGGAGAAGGTGATCCGCTCACCATCCAGGGTCGCCTGCGAAACCGCGCCGCCTTCAACCTGTTCTATAAAGTCGGAATAGGCGACTTCGCGCGCCGACATCGAAGAGCTTCCCCCCGAGAACAACTGGAAGAGGGCCATGACGAGGACGAAGAGGACGACCCAGAAGGCGATGTTGCGCGCGTTTCCCAAAGGATATCTCCGAATGGCGCGGGTCGGACCCCCACGCGTGGTTAGGATGTGAATGTAAGGATCTACGGGCCGGGTTCAACGTTGGATGACCGCTTGCATGAACGGGAGCCGTATTTGCGCATGCCATTCGCCCGGAAGCCCGGCCAATGGGGCGGCGATCAGTCGCGTGCCGTCGCGGATCGCGGGCGACGCCAACAGCGAGGCGCGGGGCAATCGGGCTTCGCGCCAAGGCGTCTGGACAATGTCGTCGGCCAAGGCGCCGACCGTTAGGCTGGCGCTGTGTGGGCCGGACAAGATCCACCGGTTGTCCCAGGGGGAGGTCGTCGGGCCGGGCGGGGCGCAGGCGGCAACCTCGCGGGCAAGGCGCAGGCGGCCGTCGTCCTGCGTCAGCAGACACCCGGCGAGCGTGCAAACCCGACCCGTCAACGCGTTGGAGACCAGCCGCGCCCGCTCGGCCTTGCGCGGGGGATATGGACGCCCGCCCATCCATTTCAGCCCGGCAAGTAGGAGGCGAGGAAGCGGATCAGGATCGGCTGCGTGCAACTGCATCAGGGCGGCCCGGTCGAACAGAAGATCGCCGCGATCTTCCTGCACATGGGCCGCTGCCAGCGTTGCGGCATGCATGGCCAGGCTGTCGCGCGCCTCCGACAGGGCTTCGGCGGAGGCCGCGAGGTTGCGACTGTCGAGACCCAGCGCCGCGATGGCGCGCCGTGCAGCCACGCGCTCGAAATCGGGGTCGTCGTTCGATGGATCCTCGATCCAGACGATACCCCGGGATCGAAGGGCGCTGCGAAGATCGGCCCGGGTCAGCGATAGCGCCGGTCGGTGCCAGTCGATCCCTCGATCGCGGCGGCATTCGGCCATCCGGGCCAGGCCGTCAATCCCGGCGCCACGGGCCAGGCGCATCACCAGGGTCTCGGCCACGTCATCTGCCGTATGACCAAGCAGGACCGCTTCGATCCCAGCGGCCTGCGCCGCGCCCGCCAGTGCCGCGTATCGCGCCTCGCGGGCCCGTGCTTGCAGGTTCGGCCCTGGTTCTAGATCCAGTGTCACGATGTCGTGATCGCAGCCTAGATTGCGGCAAAGCCCGCCGACATGTCGGATTTCCGACGCCGTTTCACTCCGTAAGCCGTGATCGACCGTCAGGGCACGGATACGCCTGCCGGTGGCCTGGGCGGCAATGAGGAGAGCGGAGGAATCGCTGCCGCCCGAGACGGCGATGCCGACGGCGGAGGTGCGGGGGAGTGCGGCGATCCTGTCTGCAAGCGCCGCGATCGCGTCCGCTTTCACGAGCAGCCGAGGCCCGCCCGTGCCGATTGCGCCTGGCCGGCCGCCGGCGCTTGGGGAAAACGGATCGAGACCTCGTCCAGCGTCAAGCAAGCTTCGTTGGTCTGACCCAAGGCCCCCAGCGCCTGGCCCAAGCCCAGCAGGGCCTCGGGCGCATCAGGCCCCTCGGGCGCGCCGGAAAAGGCTTCCAGATAGGCCCGCGCCGCTTCGGCCGGTTGCCCGTCAGCCGCCAGGGCCTGGCCGCGCAGCATCTGCGCGCGGCCTGTCAGCGGGCCGGTCGGATAGGTCGTCACGAATTGCAAGAAGAGTTGGGCCGCGTCGCCGTTGCGGCCTTCATCCAGAGCGCGGCGGGCGGCGTCGAATTCCACCTGTTCGCCGATGGCCAATTGCGGCCCGCTCTCCTCCGGTGTGGTTGGGGCTGCCGCTGTGCCGGTGGGGGCCGGGCCCTCCGTCTCGCCGCCCAGGGGACCTGGTTCGGGCAAGGCACCCAGATCGCAATTCTCGGTCAACTCGCAGAGCTGAAAGCGCAAGTCTTCGATCCGGTTGCCGCCGTCGCGGGCCACGCTTTCGATGCGGAATTGCATCCGCTCGGTTGCCTGGGTCAGGCGGCGCAACTCCGCCTCGATGGCGTCCACCCGCTCCAAAACGGTGCCGCCGGCGACGGTCACGCCTGGCGCACCGGACGTGTTCAATTCGCCCTGCAGGCGCTGCATCTCGACCTGGAGGACGGACAATTGCTGCCGGATATCGGCCAGCGTGTCCTCATCCTGTGCCCAAGTGGGGGCCGCCAGGGCGACCGACAGAAGCAGCGCCCAGCGCATCAGACGCCCGCCCCGGCCCCGGCGGCCAGCACGGTCACCGACCGGCGGTTCTGGCTATAGCAGGCTTCGGTCGAACAAACCTGGGCGGGCCGTTCCTTGCCGTAGCTGATCGTCCGCAGGCGGGTTGCCTGGACACCCTGGCTGACCAAGAAATCGCGCACCGCATTGGCGCGACGGCCGCCCAAGGCGAGGTTGTATTCCCGCGTGCCCTGTTCATCGGCATGGCCTTCGACCAACGCGGTAAATTCGGGATTGGCGGTCATCCATTCCGCCTGGGCGGCCAGGGTCGACCGCGCCTCGGGGGTCAAGGTCGACTGGTCCACCGCGAACAGCACACGGTCGCCCACGATCTGCTGGAAATGCGCGACCGAATTCGGGTCGTTCACGCTGCCGGGCACGACGCCCCCGGCGCCGGCCCCGCCGGCGTTCAAGTCGACGGCGCCATTCCCGGCGCCGCCGTTGGTGCCCAAGCGGTCACCGCAGGCGGCCAGGGCCAGGGTCGACGCCAAAGCGATTGCCAAAACTCTCATACTCTCAGTCCTCTAGTCCAGAAGCGGGCCCCAGGAGGGGTCCGAAGCCGCCGCCGGTGTGGCGGCACGTTGCAGGTTGCGGCCGGTGATGTCGACCGAATAGAGCGCCGGCGCGCCCTGCGCCCCCGACGTCTCGCGGGTGAACATGACCACCCGGCCGTTGGGGGCCCAGGTCGGCCCCTCATCCAGGAAGGCGCCGGTCAGCAGGCGTTCCTCGCTGCCATCGGTGCGCATGACGCCGATATGGAAGCGGCCCGCATTCTGCTTGGTGAACGCGATCAGATCGCCGCGGGGCGACCAGACGGGCGTGCCGTAGCGGCCCTCACCGAAGCTGATCCGGCTGCCTTCGCCGCCGCCGGCCGACATGACATAAAGCTGCGGCGCGCCTGATCGGTCGCTCTCGAAGACGATCTGGCTGCCATCGGGCGAAAAGCTGGGCGCCGTCTCGATCGACGGCGCATTGGTTAGCCGGCTGGACGCGCCCGAGCCGATGTCGAGCAGGTAAAGGTCCGTGTTTCCAGCCACTTCTGCCGAATAGACCACCCGCTGTCCATTGGGCGAGAAGCGGGGTGCGAAGCTCATATTGGCGTTCGCATCGCCAATGGTCCGCCGCTGCAACGACGCCACATCCAGCAATGTCACACGGGGAAAGCCGCTTTCATAGCTCGTATAGATGATGTTGCGCCCATCGGGGCTGAAGCGCGGGGCCAGCACAATGCTGTCGGACGAGGTCAGGTATTGGACGTTCGCCCCGTCGTAATCCATCACCGCGAGGCGCTTCTGGCGGGCATCCTTGGGCCCCGTTTCCGAGACGAAGACCACGCGGCTGTCGAAGTAAGGGCCTTCGCCCGTGATCCTGCTATAGGCGGCGTCGGCGACCTTATGGGCCATGCGGCGCCAGCCATCGGCCGTGCCGACGAATTGCAAGCCATCGCCCAAGGGCGCCTCGCTGAACACGTCGAACAGCCGAAACTGCACGACCAGACGACCGTCTGGTTCGACCAAGACGGAGCCGGTCACCAACGCCTGGGCGTTGATCGCCTTCCAATCGGCCCATTGCACCGGCGCGTCGAAGGCGGAAACCCGAGATATATGCGCATCTTGCGGGATTTCGCGGAAGAGGCCGGTATTGATTAGGTCGGATGCGATGACCCGCGTGATGTCCTGGGCGATCTGCGCCGCCTCGCCGTTGCGGGCGACGAAATTGGGGATCGCGACCGGCAGTGGTTCGATCACACCGTCGGTGATCGTGATCCGAAGCGGGCCGTCTTGGGCCGGGGCGATCGTCGGCGCGGCCAGGGCCAGGATAGCGGCCAGAAGGGTTAGAAAGCGTCTCACCGGAGCCTCTTGGTCGTTGGATGGGACTTTGGCATCAATGTCGCCGGATCCGCCGGAATTGTCGACGGATAGGCGATAACGTTTTGGGATCGGGCAAGGCTTTGCGGCAGGTGTGTCATCGCAGCCTCATGGTGGTCGGGTCGAAGGTGATCTCGATCTCGCGCCATTGCTCGTACTTCTCGGCTGGCAGGTCGTAGCCGCCCCGCGCGCAGCGGATGATGGCACGCCGCGCCGCCTCGAAGGCGCGGTCGCGGGCGGCGCCGCCCTCGCCGTCGGAGGAGACGAGGCGGATCGTGTTGGTCAACGGGTTGCCATCACGGTCCATCTCGACGCCCACCGTCACGATGGCCTTGGCGGACGGCGCGCCGGGGTCGACGACCCAGCAACCCTGGACAGCAACGCGCAGCCCGTCGCGCTCGCCTTGGGTCAGTGGCGGCCCCGAGGCGGCAGGCTCGGCCTCGCCGCTGCCGCCCAGCGCAGCTTCAAGGGCGGCGCTGGTGTCGATTTGGGGCGGCTCCTCCGTCGTGTCCGACGTCGTCGCCTCGGGTGCGCTTGCCGTTTCCGTTGGCGTCTCGGGGGCAGGCGGCGGCGTTTCCTCGGCGGGTGCCTCGGCTTCGGCGATCACGGGCGTTGGCCGCGACGGGCGGCGCACGGGCCGGATCGAGCGTTCGGGCGCGGCCGACGGTGTGTCAGCCTCGGTCACGATGACCGGCGCGGCCTCTTCGGGCGCGGCGGGTGTCTCGGCCGGGGCGACTGGCTCTTCGGCTTCGGCGGGGGCGGGTGGCGCTTCGACGACGGGGGCCGTCTCGGTGGCGGGCGGCGGCGCGGGCGCAGGTGTGGGGGCGACGCGGGGCGCAGGTCTCGGCGAGGGACGCTCCGACACGGGCGCGTCGGGCGCCTCGGCGGGCGCTGACGGTGCGTCGGGTACGTCAGGCACAACCTCGGCTTGGGGCGGGGGCGCCAACGCGGCCACGTCGGGTTCGGTTTCGCGGGGTGTCGGTGTAGGCGCTTCGGGTTGAGCGATGTCGGGCGCGGTGTCGGGGCGTGGCACAGGCGTTTCGGTCGAGGCGATCTCGGGCGCAGCGGGCGCGGCCGGGGCCGGCGGTTCCACGGCGGCTGGTGCATTGGAGATCAGCGCGTCGAATTCCGCCGAGGAGACGACCGACACCTCAGCGATCTGCACGGTGTCTTCGTCGTCGGGCGCGTGGAACAGACCAGCGACCATCGCCCAGACCAGGATCCCGGCATGGGCGGTGGTGGACAGCGCGACGGCGGTCCGGAGTTCCATCTTACTCGCCCGCCTCTCCGGCGGCTTCGGTGCCGTCCAGACGCGGCCCGCCGCTTTCGGTCACCAGGCCGATATTGCGGAATCCGCCGGCATTGAGGGCGCCCATGACGACCATGACCTGGGCATAAGGCACCGATCCGTCCGCCCGCAGGAAGACCTTGTCGTCCTGGCGTTCGCCCGCGATGGCCTGAAGGCGCGGCAACAGATCGTTCTGGGCCACTTCGGTGGCGCCGATCATCACTGTTCCCGCGGCGGTGACTGTCAGGGCCAGGGGTTCCTCCTGTTCCTGCGGCAACGGTGCGGCGGCGGTCTCGGGCAGTTCGATAGGCACGCCCGAGGTCAGCAGGGGGGCGGCGACCATGAAGATGATCAGAAGCACTAGCATCACGTCCACGAAGGGCGTGACGTTGATTTCGGACATGGGCTTGGCGCCGCCGCCGCGACGGCTGCGCCGACGGCCGCTCCCGCTGCCCGATGACACCACGCCCCCGGCCATTAGGCTGCGTCCAACTGGCGGGACAGGATGGTGGCGAATTCGTCGGCGAAAGCCTCAAAATTGCCGGTGATCTTGTCGGCGTCGCGGCTGAGTTTGTTGTAGAAGATGACGGCAGGGATGGCCGCGACCAAGCCGATACCCGTGGCCAGCAGCGCCTCGGCGATGCCAGGCGCCACGACGGCCAAGTTGGTCGAGCCGGAGAGGGCGATCTGCTCGAACGAGTGCTTGATGCCCCAGACCGTGCCGAAGAGGCCGATAAAGGGCGCCGTGGAGCCGACCGTGGCCAGGAAGGTCAGCCCGCCGCCCAGGCGGTCGCGTTCCTTGGCGATGGCGACGTCCATGGTGCGGTCGATGCGTGCCTGGGCGCCGGCGATCAACCCGCCATCGTCGCGATGCGAGCGGTTCCATTCCGCCATGGCGGCGACAAAGATGCGCTCTGAGGCTGACCGCGGACGTTCGCCGATCTGGTCGAAAAGCTCGTCCAGCGGTTCGCCAGACCAGAAGGCGCGGTCGAAGGCCGCGGCGTTCGACCGGGCGCGGCGGAATTGGATGACCTTCTGGATCAGAATGGCCCAGACCCAGACCGATGCTCCGAACAGCATGATCATCACAACCTTCACCGTGAAAGTTGCACGCAAAAACAGCGCCCAGATCGAAAAGTCGATCTCGCTGGCAGCTGCCAGTACTTCGGTTTCCATGTGGACTGCCCGTCCCGATGTTTGCGTCTTTTCGACGATTTTAATTGGGCAGGACAGTAGCAGAAGAAAAGTCGCTTGGCGAGGCGGATTAACGATTCGGCAAAAGGTCGCGTGTCGGTCGGACATCACGTTACCGTGTTCGTCTATCCGCCATCAGGACCGGGACGGGACCGTGTCTATTGCGGCGTGCGGTCTCCCGAGCCGGATGACAGCCACCGGGCCCCCGACAGTTGGGTGGGCGGACCCGCTGTCCCATCCCCGGTGGTGCGGTCCGCTCCGGTCGACGCCCCGGGGGATGGTCCGAGAGCCGCAGATTGGCGCCTCGGGCGATGCAAGACCTGCTGGTCCAGCATTGCGGTTGCGTCGATATCGTTTCGCTCCGACGTGGTTACACGCGCCTCCTCGGGCCGACCGGCGGCTTGGCTCGGTTCCGATCCCGCCGCCTCCTCCGTGGGTTCCGTCGGCGTGAGGGCGGAAGTTGCCGCAGGCGAATTCCGCTGTGGCTCGGGCGCCAGCCAGGGCGCGCGCTCGGACCAGCCGCAGGAATGCTGCAATGGCTCCAGCGCCTCCTCCAAGCCCCAAATGGGGAAAGACATCTCGGACGTTACACCATGGATGTCGTCGAAGCGAACATGCAGGGTTTCGGATGGGATCAAGGTTTCGATGAAGGTACGGGCCTCACGGTAGGTCCATTGTCCGAAGGTCTCTCCCCTTGCATCCGGCAGCCAGCGCGCATCGACGATGGGGCCGTCATCCAAGCGCAATTCGATCGGCCACCCGTCCTGTTCGATGGGCGGCGTCTCGCAATCGTGACCGATCAAGGCACTGGTCCGGTCGTCCAGGCAGCGAAGGATCAGCGAGGCCCGTCGGCGCGAGCCGCAGGCCACGGGATCGTTGGAGGCCACGGTGACGAAGACATCCATCAATCCGGTGAAGGCGGAGGGGTCCTGGCGAGTGTTCCAGACTGATACGGGCTCGGCTGGCGGTGGGGCCGAATGCCGCCATTCCGGCAGGACCGAAACCGTGATCGGTGTGGCCCAGTCGGGTGGCGAGGGCAGGGCGGCGCCCAGGGTTTGGGGCGCGAGGTCGGGGCGGATGGCGAGGCCGTATCCGAAAGAGATGCCGGATGCGGTCGCGAGGATGACGGAAAGGACGCGGATCGAGGAAGCCATGCCGAAACATTGGCAGGCAGATCTTAAATCGAGGTTACCGAAACATCCACCAAGGCCCGGGGCAGGCGGCGGGGCCGACCTTGAAGCGTCATGCAGACGATGGTGACATCGGCGCGGAACACCGACGCGCCGTCCCGGGAGACTGTCTGACCCATCACGCAGCGCGCAGCCGTCCGTGCGGTGATACCGGTTTCTACCACCAGTTCGTCATCGTAGCGCGCGGGCGATAGATAAGCGGCATCCACATGGGTTACGGCGAAGACGAGCCCGTCTTCGCGCATAGCGACCTGGTCGATGCCCAATCCGCGCACCAGTTCCGAGCGCGCGCGCTCAATATAGCGCAGATAATTCGCGTAATATACGATGCCGGCCAGGTCCACGTCTTCGTAATAAACTCGGATCGGCCAGCGATGGATCGTCATTGCAGACGCCCGGCCCGCGCCGCTAGCCGCAGCGCCAGCGCGGCGTCCTGATCCATGGCGGGCAGCACCGGGTCGTAGGCCGCGCGCAGGATGGCGGCGATATCGGGTCGCAGCACAGCCTGCCCGCTGACGCTGGCCAGCGGCGAGACATCCGAGAAGGCCGCATCCGACCACAGCAGCAAAGCCTGCACCATCTGGTTGAGCACCAAGGTATCGGCGGGCACGTCGGACAAATGCGCGTCCATCCGGATGAATGAGAAGCAGGCTTGGATCGCCCCGGAGCCATCGAATCGGAAGATGCGGTATTGGTTGGCGTCGGCGTCCTTCAGGCGGGCGACCAAAGGGATCAGGTCGGGGATTAGCCGGTCCAGGTTCGGCGTCTCCGGCAATTCGTCCCAATCGCGCAAGAAGAAGACCATCAGATTAGCGCCCAACTCCGGATCGGTCTCGGCCATCTTGTGGCCGGTCAGCAGGCACAGCGCTTCGATCGCGCCTTTCATCAGGCTGACCGTCTCGTCGGTGACCCCGAACACGACAGGCACGATGGGCCGCCCCCAGCGCGCGAACAGAAAGCTGCCATCGGTGCGGGTGAACAGGGCTTCGACGGTTTCGGGGGTTACGCCATCCATGGTGCCGTGGCTGCCATGGGCGGGGCCGCTTGCCAAGGGTCGCCCGCCCGCCCGTTGCGCCTAGCGCCGATCGTCAGAAGCGAGGATCCCCATGACCCATTCGTCATGCCAGGCGTCGCCGACCTTCGCGGCCTCGCGCTCCGTCCCCTCGTGCCGGAAACCGCAGGCAAGATAGCAGCGGATGGCCCGCGTGTTATAGGCGAGTACGCGCAGGTCCAATCGGTGCAGCGCCATCTCACCGAAAGCATGGTCCAACGTCAGAGCGATGGCTCGCCGCCCAATCCCCCGGTTGAGGTGCGTTTCCCGGAACAGCCCGATGGCCAGCCGCGCGCGGCGGTCCGCGTCGACCAGCGCATGCAACCGGACATGGCCGACGGGCACATTGTCGAGGTCGATCATCCGCGCGAAGGGATGATCCCGAAGCCAAGTCAGCCAACCGACAGACCGCGTCAGGCTGGGCTCTGGCAAGGCCCGCACGTCGCCGCCATACATGCGGACGATCTCGGCCGAAGGCGGCACATTCGCAGGGGCCACCGCATCCGATGGCTGGGGAATACGCAGCGTCACGTTGAGGTCGGGCATCCCCGACCTCAATCCGTCAGCGTCTCGTACAGGTCCACGTAATCCAGCTCCGGGTCGAACGCGCCGGTTCGCAGGAAGAGCAGGACCTGACCGACGACGACGGGGCTGTTCATCATGAAGGTATGGGTCACCGGCAGGACGAGGTGCGCGTCCATCCCCTCGATCCGGGTGGCCGCGACCGAAACCTTGCCGTCGTCCGGTCCCGGCAGGATCGTCGAATAGACCGGGTTAAGGCTTCGAGACCCGGCGACAACGCCGACGCCAGGCCAGACGGGCCCCAGCTGCCGCGGCAACCCATCGGTGGCCAGTTGCGCCCCGGCCGGACCGTTGACCCATTCGAACGGTGCCAGCGCCCCCAACTCGTCCACCAACTCCGAGCCGCGATTGGGCGGCGCTAGCATCACCGTGCGGCCGAGCCTTGGCACCTGGTTCTCGGACATCCAATGCCGCAGCAGGATCGCGCCCATGGAATGGGTGACGAAATGGGTTCGGTCGGTCCCCTCGCAGGCCGCCAAGGCTGGGGGCAAGGCCCTTTCGGCCAGCACTTGGACGGTCTCGGCCACAGAATCGTAGTCGCTGTTCACAACCTGGAAGCCCTCCAGTTCCAGCGTCTCTTCCAAGACCAGCAGCGAGGTATCGCTGCGCGCCAGGCCGTGCAGCATGACGACGCAATCCTGCGCGGAGGCGGGCAGGGCAGTCAGGCACAGGAAGGCGGCGGCACGAAGCATGGACATGACCTAAGGGGCCGGTTGCGGTCCCGCTAGGCTGTTTTCCGCCTGGGACGCCACGTCGCAACCGTGATCCCAGCCAGCACCAGCCCTGCGGCGGCCAATGCCGGAATGGTCGGCCATTCGGCCAACAGCGCCGCGCCGCCCGCCATGGCGATGACCGGCACGGCCAATTGCGCCAGCCCCGCTGTTGTCGCATCCATCTGCGGCAGCACCCGAAACAAGATGGCATAGCCTACCCCGGATGTGATCGCGCCCGACACGAACGCCAGGCCGATGCCGAAGGGCGTGATGACGGCGCCCCACCAGAATGGGACGGCCAGCACGAATAGCCCGGTGGCCAGCACGAAGTTACCGGCCGACCCGGCGAGCGGCCGCGCCTCGAACTTGCCGGCAAACGAATAGGCCGCCCAGCCGAGCCCGGCCGCGACCATCAGCAGCGCGTCCACCGGGTCCGTCTGAACCCCGGCGCCGGGCCAAAGCAGCCACATTAGCCCGCCCAGCGCCAATGCCATCCCGCCCAGCCGCTGGGGCCCCGCGCCCTCGCCCCGTGCCAGGCCCAAACCGAACAGGCCCAGTTGCACGGTTGCGAACAAGATCAGCGCGCCAAGCCCTGCGTCCAGCGTCCGGTAAGCGAGCGAAAAGCCGAGCAGATAGACCACCAGCGCGACGGCCGCGCCCCAGCGCCGCGAGCCGGTCAGCGGCACGCCCCGTCGCGCCGACAGGACGACCAGCATCGCGGCCCCCGCCGCCACGCGGATCGCGGCGAAGGCGAGCGGGTCGGTTCCGTCCAGAACGCCTGCCCGCGTCAGAAGAGAGTTGGCGGCCAGTAAGACCAGGGCAAGCGCGGTGAGGAGGACGATCTGCATCCCCTGTCCTGCGCCGGTCGATCTGCCTTGTCGAGCCCTCGAACGCCCCATGCGCGATGCGCACGATCCCCATGCCAATCCGCGCGGGTTTCGCAGGATTGCAGGGCGTAGACGAAATCATCGCAACCGAAGACCAGGCCGATCCCATGCCCCACCTCCTCCGCATCGACAGTTCGTCGCGTCGCGCTGGCAGCCATAGCCGGGCCCTGCCCGACAGTGTCGAGGCCGCCTGGCGCCAGACCGGTGGCACTGTCACCACGCGCGACGTCACTGACCGGGCCATCCCGGTGATTTCCCGGCAGACCGTCACCGGGGGCTATGCCCCGGACGCATCCATCACGCCGAACCTGCGCGCCGCCACCGCCCTGTCTGACGTGCTGATCGCGGAATTCCAGGTGGCGGGCACGTTCCTGATCTCGGCTGCGATCTACAATTTTGTCCTGCCCGCGGCGTTGAAGCTGTGGACCGACCAGGTCGTGCGGATCAATCGGACATTCGCCTTAGATGGCAGCGCCCTTTCCTTTCTCCTGGCGCCCGCACGGGCCATTCTGTGCCTTGCCTATGGCGCGCGGGTCTATGGTGTTGGCGGTCCGATGGAAGCCACCGATTTCCGGGCGCCCGATCTGCGCGTCCCACTGACCTTCCTGGGCGTCCCGGAGGTTCGGACCGTCGCCGTCGAACAGACCGCGGCAGACGAAAACACCCTGAATACCAACCTGGCCGTTGCGCAGGATGCCGCGCGCGCCGCCGCTTGATGAGAAAGGACACGATGATGAAATCTCTCCTGCTTGCCGCCTTGACGCTGCCATCCATTGCCATCGCCGACCAACGCGAATGGACCCTCGATTTGGGTCACGCCCATATCGGATGGGAAATCGGCCATATGGGCCTGTCGAACACCGTCGGCCGTTTCGAGCGCTTCCACGGCACCTTCCTTATCGACGAAGAGGACCCTGCGAACAGCGCCATCACCTTCGAGATCGACGTCCCCTCGATCGACAGCAACCACCGCGCCCGGGACGAGCATCTGCGGTCAGCCGACTATTTCGACGCTGATGCGCATCCGACGATCACTTTCGCTTCGACCCGGATCGACATGCTAACCCCGACAACCGGCAAGCTGACCGGCGATCTGACGATGCGCGGCCAGACCGCGCCGTTGACGCTGGATTTCCGGTTGGTGCGCGACCGCCGCTACCCGGACTTCATCCCGGGCTATGACGAAATCCGCGTCGTCGGGTTCGAGGCGCGCGGCGAGGTCCTGCGCCTGGACCACGGAATGGATTTCATCGCCTTCCTCGACAGCCCCACGGGGCTGGTCGCGTCGGTCGACATCAAGCTGGACCTCGTGGATTGCGCGGGCGCCCCCGCGACGAACGTGCCTTGCACCTATGGTCGATAGGTCGGGCAGCGAGTTGGGTTCTGTTTCGACGGCCCCCTGCGGGCGTGAGACCGGCCCAGGACAGAGCGTGGGAAGGTCAGGTCAAGACGCCCACCTTCTGATGCGCCTCGGATCGACTTGCGCAGCAGGTCGATCTTCTCGCGGTCCATACCGCGCCCCGTTCGACCTTGCCCGCTAGGTCGTCGACGCCGATGAAACATGGTTTGCACGGCCGGTCTCGCTCAGTTCATAGACCCCGACCGAGACCTTCTCGAACCACCCATAATGGTTGTCCCGCATGATCGCCGTCGCCCGTGCCACGCCTGTGGCGGCGGCCACGTCGCGGCCCCGGCAGGGGCCATGGGCGGCCAGGTGTCCGGCGATGGCCACCGCGTCCTGCCGATAGGCCGTGATCAACCCGACCCGCGTCCCGCCACCGGGCGACGGATCCCCGCGTCGCGCCGCGAATTCCTTGAGCAGCCGCTGCTTCGGTTTCCTGGTCAGTCGCGGCTGAAAGGGCCCGGGGTCGCAGCGGACCGTCACCAGGCCATCCACGACCCGCACCGTCAGGACACCTAAACCAAGGCGCCGCGCCAGCTTCAGATTGGCCTTCAACGCCGACCAGCCTCGCCGCCCCTCGACCTCGGGCACGGCCAGGTAGACATGGGGCGTCACCGCCTGCCGCTCGATCCCCTGATGCACCAGGGTCAGGCTGAACCCGATCTTCAATTCCACGATCACCGGCGGCTCGTCGTCCCGCACGGCGACCACGTCCGCCGCCCCGATCTCGCCCTTCACGGCATAGCCCTGGCCTTCCAGGAACGCCTTCACTGGCGGATAGAGGTCGACCTCTCGCGCGACCCGTGACATCCCACGCCCCCCTTGCTAAGGCCCCGCGCGACAGACACCACAGCACGGACAGCGACCATGACCACCCTTGTTTTCGGCCACAAGTCCCCCGATACCGACAGCACCGCCAGTCCCATTGCCTGGGCCTGGTATATGAAGGAGGTCATGGGCCAGGATGCCAAGGCCGTCCTGCTGGGCGAACCCAACACCGAAGCCGCTTTCATGCTGGATCGCTGGGGCCTGGAAAAGCCCGAAATCATCCAGGACGTGGCCGAAGATCAGCCCGTCGTGGTGGTGGATACGAACAATCCGGCCGAACTGCCCGCGTCGATCGCCAAGGCCGACCTGCGGCAGATCATCGACCACCACAAACTGACGGGCGGGATCGAAACCAAGGGGCCCATCGACATCACCATCCGCCCGCTCGCCTGCACAGCAACGATCATGTACGACCTGATGGGCTCGGCCGTGTCGTCGGCACCTGCGGGGGTGCGGGGCGCGATGCTGACGGCGATCCTGTCGGACACGCTGGAATTCCGGTCGCCCACGACGACCGATCACGACCGCGCCGTGGCCGAACGGCTGGCGGGCGATCTGGGTGTGGACATCGCCGCCTTCGCCGCCGACATGTTCGCGGCAAAATCCGATGTCAGCGCCTTCAGTGAGGCAGAGCTGTTGCGGATGGATTCCAAGGCATACGAAGTCGATGGCACCAAGTTTCGCGTCTCTGTCCTGGAAACGACCGCGCCCGCGGCGGTGCTGGACCGGAAGGCGGCGCTGTTGGACGCCATGCCAGGCGTCGCATCGGAAGATGGCGTCGATCAGGTTCTGCTGTTCGTCGTGGACATCTTGCGGGAAGAAGCGACCATGCTGATTCCGAACGAATTGACCAAAACCGTTGCTGAAAAAAGCTTCGGGACGTCGGTATCTGGGGATGCCGTCATCTTACCCGGGGTCATGAGCCGGAAGAAGCAAATCATCCCCTGCCTCAAGACATAAGCGGGGGCAGGCCGCTCAAGGAAGATGTCTTGGGACCTTTCATCGACAGGCTTTGGAACCGCCTTAAGCGGGGTCCTTGAAAATAAAGATACCGATGGTCACGGCGAGAAGGATCAGGATGCCGAGACCGGCTTCCAAACCGCCGGGAGCCGAGCCGTGCAGCTGGTCCATTACCGAACCGACGCAATGTCGGGTACCGTTCCAGTCTTTAAAACAAAGGTTCATGGTGGCTCTCTGCCAGAGGGATTTAATATAGGCAGCTTTGACACGAAATTTGGCCGTATTTTAGACATCTACGATGCAAATTTGGAAACACTAGGCGTCCTGGGCCAGCCGCTCTTCCAGGACCTCGAAGGGGACACCGGGCACGTCTTTCGCGCCTCGGATCACTAGGGATGTCTTCACGGACGCCACGTTTTCCGCGGCGGTTAGTTGCCCGGTAAGAAACGATTGGAATGTCGAAAGGTCAGGTGCGACGCATTTCAGGATGAAGTCGATCTCGCCGTTGAGCATGTGACATTCGCGGACCAGCGGCCAATCGCGGGCCAGCCGCTCGAAGGCGGAAAGATCGGATTCCGCCTGGCGCAGCAGCGACACCATGGCGAAGACCTGGACCTCGAAGCCAAGGGCGCGCGCATTGACGTCGGCATGGTAGCCCAGGATGAAGCCTGCCTCCTCCAGCGCGCGCACGCGGCGCAGGCAGGGCGGGGCGCTGATGCCGACCCGGCGGGCCAACTCCACGTTGGTCATCCGGCCGTCGGTCTGAAGCTCGGCGAGGATCTGGCGGTCAATGGGGTCGAGCTTGCTGGCGGGCATCGGGTCCTCGGGGGTTGCGCTTCGCGGATATGTCCCATGGTCATGATGTAGGCGCAACAATGTTTCGTGATTGGGCAAGTATCCTGCGCGTGATGTCGACCGCCGCCCGACGAGTCGGCACATCGCCTATTTGCGCCGCAAGTGTTCGTCCAGGCGCGGCATGATCTCGACGAAGTTGCAGGGCTTGTGCGTGTAATCGAGTTGATGGGCGAGAATTTCGTCCCAGGCGTCGCGGCAGGCCGAGGGCGAGCCGGGCAGCGCGAAGAGGTAGGTCCCCTGCGCCACCCCTGCGCAGGCGCGGGACTGGACCGCCGAGGTGCCGATCTTCTTCACTGAAATCATGGTGAACAGGGTCGAGAAGGCGTCGATCTCCTTCTCGTAGACGTCGCGATGGGCCTCGACAGTCACGTCCCGACCCGTCAACCCCGTGCCCCCGGTCGAAAGGATCACGTCTACTTCCGGATCGGCGCACCAGCCGCGCAACCTATCGGCAATGTCCGCGCGGTTATCGGGGATGATGGTTCTGTCGGCCAAAATATGGCCCGCCCCCTGGAGCCGGTCCACCAAGGTGTCGCCCGACCGGTCATCCTCGGGTTTGCGGGTGTCCGACACGGTCAGGACGGCGATGCGGCAGGGCAAAAAGGTACGATTTGGCATGGGTTGGGTCCGGCTAAGGGGCGCTCCCTTCCTCTGGCCGGAAAGGGCTGCGGGCGTCGACCAGATTCTTGCACCGAGGGTCAAGGTTGGGCTCTTGTTCAGCGATCGAAATCGGCAGCGGAATGCCGTTCCGGCAGCTTTAGGCTCTCGTCATCGCCGAATGTGCGGTTGACCATTCGGCCGCGCCGGGTGGCCGGACGGGCGTCGATCCGCTCGGCCCAGGCCATCACATTTTCGTAGCCGGTCACCGAGAGGAATTCCGCCGCACCATAGAGTCGGCCCAGGCATAGCTGTCCGTACCACGCCCAGATCGCCATGTCGGCGATGGAGTAATCAATGCCGGCGATCCAGTCGCGCGTGGACAATTCGCGATTCAGCACATCAAGCTGACGTTTTGTTTCCATAGCATAGCGGTTGATCGGGTATTCTAACTTTTCCGGTGCGTAAGCGTAGAAATGCCCGAAGCCACCGCCCAGAAACGGCGCGCTGCCCATTTGCCAGAAGAGCCAATTGAGTGTCTGCGGCTTGTCGTTGCCCAAGAACGCGCCGAAGCGTTCGGCTAGGTGCAGCATGATCGACGCGCTCTCGAACAGGCGCACGGGCTCGGGGCCGGAGCGATCCCACATGGCCGGGATCTTGGAGTTGGGGTTCGCCGCGACGAAGCCCGAGCCGAACTGATCGCCCTCGCCGATATCGACGAGCCAGGCATCGTATTCGGCGTCGTGGCCTGCTTCGAGCAGTTCTTCCAAAAGCAGCGTGACCTTCACCCCGTTGGGGGTCGCCAGCGAATAGAGTTGCAGCGGATGCGTGCCCACCGGCAGGTCCTTGTCGTGGGTCGGCCCGGCGACGGGTCGATTGATATTGGCGAACTTGCCACCGGATTCGGCGTCCCAGGTCCAGACGGCAGGGGGGGTGTAGGTCATGACAGATCAACTCCGCTTGTGAGGGCAGGAGCGGGGGCCAACCCCCGAACCCCCAGGATATTTATGAAGGGAAGAAATCAGGTGTCCAGGCGTGCCCGAAGCGAGAGAAGATCGGCCCAGCTGTCGCCCTTGGCATGGGGCTGGCGCAGCAGATAGGCGGGGTGCAGCATCGGTAGGACCGGGCGGCCCAGTGCCTCGGTCCATTGGCCGCGCAGGCGGGTGATGCCGCGGCGGCCAAGCAGGGCGTTGCAGGAATGGTTCCCCATCAGGATGAGGATGTCCGGATCGGCCAGTGCGACATGGCGCTTAAGGAAGGGCAACATCATGGCAACCTCGCCCGGTTCGGGGTCGCGGTTCGAGGGAGGGCGCCAGGGCAGGACGTTGGTGATGTAGACGGCATGGCTGGGGTCCGCATGGTTGCGGGCGAGGTCGATGGCCGCGAACATCTTGTCAAGCAGCTGTCCCGCCGCGCCGACGAACGGCTTGCCCTGGCGGTCCTCGTCCCGGCCAGGCGCCTCGCCGATGACCATCACGCGGGCCTGCGGTTGTCCGTCTGAGAAGACCAGAGACTTCGCGCCGAGCCGGAGGTCGCACCAGGGATAAGCGGCCAGGGCGTCGCATAGGGCAGGCAGGTCTCGGGCCGCGGCGGCCGCCTGCTCGGCTTCCCGAACCGGGTCGGCTAGCGCGTCCGGGTCGGCGGCGGCGATGGTGGGGGCGGCTTGCTTGGCCGCGATGGGCCCAGGCATGCGGTCGGGCAGGGCGGTGCGGTCGATCGGCACGTTCGTAATGGCCTCGTCGCAGCCCATCTCGACCAGCCATTCCAGCGTGGCGCGGGCGGTGTGGGGATCGAGATCGGACTGCATGGGGGGACAGCTATCGTGCGGGGCCAGGAAGGGGAAGGCGGCTGTTTCCGCTCGGCCTGGCAATGCCCGCGCCCCGGGATTAGAGCCGTTGGAGCGGAGCGGCATGACCGATCAGGAGTTTCAGGAACAGGGCTGGCAAGAACCATTCCAAGCCGGGCGTCAGGCCCAGCCAATAGAGACCGACCGCCACAGCCACCAGATAGAGCATGGTCGCGACCGGTGTTTTCAACAGCTGTGGCGCTGTGACTACGACTATGGCGCAAACCAACAGCAAGCCCGAGACGATCAGACCATAGGCCCAATCGACATCCGGCCCCCGGAACAGCATGGCGACGAGCGCGATGTGGCAGACATGCAGCCCGATGAACGTCATGTGATCCTTGGTTCTCGTTCCGTCGCGGTGATACCAGTGCTTCGTCCGTATCGGTCCCGTTGCAGACCGCCCCGCCGATCGCGTCGAAGGCCATCAGCGCGCCGATCAACGCCAAGAGCCATCCCAGACCTGCGGCGAGAAGGTGAAGCCCGGCGAGGACCGCGCCCAGAAAGCTGGCTGCAATGACCAGGTTGAATTCGCCCACGGTCATGCCGGGGCCGACGAACCTGTCCCAAGCCCCGACAAGACCCGGACGCGGTGGGGGGAGCGCGCGATACATCGGCGTCTTCGTCCTGACCTGCCCGACGGCAAACTGCCAAATGCACCGCCCTCGCGCCAGACGGGTGCGGCGGGCGGCCCCTTGCCCCCATCTCTGGAACACTCGAAAAGCGCTGCAAGTATCAGGGGGACCGCTCGATGACCTTCAACCAACGCCACCTCCTCGGTATCGAGCCTTTGCATCCCCTCGAGATCACCACGCTGCTGGACCGCGCCGAACATTATGCCGAGGCCGGGCGACGGCACGAGACCGTTGACCCGGTGCTGCGCGGGCTGACCCAGGTGAACATGTTCTTCGAGAACTCGACCCGCACCCAGGCCAGCTTTGAGATCGCGGGCAAACGGCTGGGCGCCGATGTGATGAACATGGCGATGCAGGCCTCGTCCCTGAAGAAGGGCGAGACCCTGATCGACACCGCGCTGACCTTGAACGCCATGCGGCCCGATCTGCTGGTGGTGCGGCATCCCCATTCCGGTGCCGTCAACCTGCTGGCCGAGAAGGTGGATTGTGCCGTCCTGAACGCGGGCGACGGGCGGCACGAACACCCGACCCAAGCCCTGCTGGACGCTTTGACGATCCGGCGCGCCAAGGGGCGGCTGCACCGGCTGGTCGTGGCGATCTGCGGCGACATCGCCCATTCCCGGGTGGCCCGGTCGAACCTGATCCTGCTGGGCAAGATGGAAAACCGCGTGCGCCTGGTCGGCCCGCCGACCTTGATGCCGTCCCAGGTCGATCAGCTCGGTGTCGAGGTGACCGACGACATGGCGGCCGGGCTGCGCGACGCCGATGTGGTGATGATGCTCCGCCTCCAGCGGGAGCGGATGGATGGGGCGCATGTCCCGTCCGAGCGGGAATATTACCACCGCTTCGGTCTGAACGCCGAGAAACTGGCCAACGCCAAGCCCGACGCCATCGTCATGCATCCCGGGCCGATGAACCGCGGGGTCGAGATCGACGGCACCTTGGCCGACGACCTGACCCGGTCGGTCATCCAGGAGCAGGTCGAGATGGGCGTCGCCGTGCGTATGGCGGCGATGGATTTGTTGGCGGCGGCGCGGGTGGGGGTATGAGGGATCCCAGGAACGTTGATGCGGTCGGTGGCGACCGCAGTGTCGGCTGATCCAGAAACGCAAGCGAGCGACTAATTTTTGCAAGTCCGGACATTCACCGAGAGAGGCCGCAAAGGTCTGGTCAGAGCCTGAGGCTCTGCGTCATAACCAGGAAAAGGACGGTCGCGACGGGGGCGACGGCGGAGAGAAAGATGTCGGCCCGACGGTCGTATCTGGTGGCGATGCGGCGAAAGTCCTTTAGCCTGCCGAACACGCGCTTGATGGCGTTGCGATTGCGGTAGACGTCTCGACACCAGAAGATGTGGCGCTTGCGCGTTCTTCTTGGCGGGATGTTTAGGAAGGCGCCCAAGCCCTTCACTTGATCGCGGATTGCAGTGCGGTCGTATCTCTTGTCCCCGGTCACGACGAGCGCGTCCGGCGGGAGACGCTTCAACAAGGGCTCTGCGGCTGTGCAGTCGGCGACGTTGCCGTCGGTCACCATCAGCTGGACGGGGCGGCACCACCAGTCCGAGAGTGCGTGGATCTTGGTCCCTTACGGGACATCGTCTGCGACGATGCCCTGCCGGGCAGCGGCACGCTCGCCGCGCGAGCGCCCAATGCCCTGTGCACCCTCCCCCTTTTCCACCCCTTGCCGAGCGATGCGCCGAGACGGCGGAGTTGTCGATGAGTAGCCGCCAGGCCGTCCCTGATCAGCACTCAAACCAAGATCATGTCTGGCTCAATGTCGGCCAAGTTCTTCCCGACAAATGTGACGACGAGCGTGCCGTCATCAAACACCACGTCATCGTCAGTCTGCGATAAGCGATCCAGGACCCATGCTGCCCCTTCGGAGCCTGTGTCAAAAGCCCGGAAGTCGAGCCTGTCCCAGATTTCCAGGTCCAGAACCACGTCCGCGCCGGGTTCGTCAGGAGCGAATTGGAACGTATCCGCGCCGAGCCCGCCGGACAAAGTATCGTCACCGACACCGCCCGAGATTGTGTCGGCACCGACGGCGTCCTGTCCGGTCAGGCTTCGGAACCAGCCGATCATATCCTCCGCTGTGGCGGAGATGAATTCTGGGCTGTTGACGAAGCCGACCACCACCTCAGCCCGGCTGGCTCCGGCCTCCAGATCGCCAACCCAACGGGCGAGGCCCGCAGGATCGGCTTGGCGGCCCAACACGTTTTCGTACAGGAGATCCACAAAATCCTGGTTATCTTTGTCGCCGTAATCACGAATGAATTCGGGGCTTTGCAGAAATCCCTCGGCGACATCCACAAGGCTTTGATCACTGGCGAGGTCGGTTGCCCATCGAACGAAGCCACTCCCGTCCGGCTCTCGGTCCAGTGTTGCGCGGTAGAGTCGGAAGACATCGTCCGCCCATTCCGCTGGATCGGTTGATTGGGCGGCACGGGCCGCGTCGGTCTGCGTTGCCGCCTTGAACTCCTCGCTCTCGGAGAAGCCCAGCACCACCTCGGCTCGGGTCGCCCCGGTCGTCAGTTCATCTATCCAGCGGGCAAGGCCAGACTGGTCGGCGGACCGATCCAGAACGTTCCGATAGAGCATGTTCACGAAGTCCTGGTTGTCCAGGTCGCCGTAGTCGCGCTTGAACTCTGGGCTGTTGATGAACCCTTCCACCACCTCGAGAAGCGTACGTTCGCCACTAAACATTCGTGCAGCCCAGGCAGCATGCCCGACCGCATCGGGGTCGCGATCAAGCGTGGCTCGATACAAACGGAAGACGATATCTGCCTCGGACTGCAGATGGGCTGCGACAATGCCGTCCCCCATTATCACGTCCGCATCATCACCACCCAGCAGAACGTCTGAGCCGGGCCCGCCAACGAGGCGGTCATCGCCTCCATAGCCGACCAGTGTGGCCCCGGAACTATCTGCGCGAAGCATATCGGGAAAGGAGGTGCCGTCCACGTGATTGACGGACTCGTCCGGAGCCGGGTCGGGTGTCGGAGCCGGGTCGGGTGTCGGAGCCGGGTCGGGTGTCGGAGCCGGGTCGGGTGTTGGAGCCGGGTCGGGTGTTGGAGCCGGGTCGGGT
>JBCDCW010000016.1:0-24582 GCA_039180995.1 Pseudomonadota bacterium | reverse complement strand
GCCCTTGCCGCCGAAATCAGGTCGCGCTTGGCGGAGACGGGCTTCGGCAACCTGACACTGGCAGCAGATCGCGAAACCTTCGCCCTGACAGGCCGCATCTCCGATGATCACAAGGCCGCTTTCCAAGGCATCCAGGCTTGGTTTGACGACGCCCATCCCGATCTGGTGCTGCGGACATCCGGGGTTGCCTTCGTGGCCGACCAAGCCGCCGAAACGAAACCTCCGGCAATCGAGTCGGTTTGGGATTTCGGCACGCCCTACATCGTGGTCGGTGGCCGTCGCTACCACGGCGGGGACACAATGCCGAACGGCTGGATGTTGGAACGGATCGAGGACGAGCGCGCGATCTTCTCGGAAGGTGTCCGCACCTATCGCGTAAGCCTGGCCCCGCCCAATGATGACGGGACTGTTCCGTCCGATGCTCAAGTGGCCGCGCGATGAGCTCTGCGTCGCCATCAAAGCTCGGCCAGGTGCCGGTCGATCCGATCCAGACCCCCGAAGCCACGTCGCCGATCAAGGCCGGGCCTCAGAATATCGCGACATTCGAGGCTTTGCTGCGCGACCGGCGACATGATCTATCGCTGACAGATACGTCGGGGGCCGCACCAATAGGCGCAATACAAGAGATGTCGCTGCCCGTCGGGATGATGCGGCTGACACTTAATCGTCTGATCGCCCGTCTGGAGGGCGATCCCGACCTGTCCAGGGCGGCCCGAGCCGGATTATGGGCGTTACGCGTCGAGCGCCGGAAGCTCGCCATCCTCGATGGCTATGTCAGCGGCCTGATCCGGGGATGATCGATGACTGATGACGAACGTGACCTGATCCTGTTCTTGGCCGAAATGTACCTGCGGCTCGGTCGCGCGAACCACGCCATGCTTCTTCTGGCACCGCTGGTCGATGCGGAACCGGGCGGCATCGCACTGACCCGATTGATGTTGCGCGGCCACATCGCCCGTGGCGAGCATCGCGCGGCCCTCGCCTGTATCGACCGTCTGGTCGAACACGAATTCTCGTCGGCCGAACTGGCCTTCGCCTTGGCCATGCAAGCCCGCGCATTGGCCAGTCTGGGACGCGATCCGGATGCGCGGTCGGCTTGGGCCGAATGCGTCGTGCTGTGCCGCGGCGCCCAACTCGACATCATGGATTACGCCAGATGACCGGCTTCACCGCGCGGCTGACACAGGCCCGGGACCTGTCGATCGGGCTGCTGCTCTTCGTCGTGGTCATGCTGATGATCCTGCCCATGCCGACAATCCTGGTGGACGTGCTGATCGGGCTCAGTTTCGGCGTCGCCGTCCTGCTTTTGATGACGGGTATCTACATATCGACACCGCTCTCCATCTCGTCGTTGCCCGCGATCATCCTGATCTCGACGATCTTTCGCTTGGCCCTGTCGATCACGACCACCCGGCTGATCCTGGCCGACGCCGATGCCGGCGCCATCGTCGAGACCTTCGGGACCGTCGTCGTCGCCGGCAACATCGTCGTTGGCATGGTCGTGTTCTTTATCATTACCATCGTCCAATTCATCGTCATCGCCAAAGGATCCGAACGCATCGCCGAGGTCGGCGCCCGCTTCACGCTGGACGCCCTGCCGGGCAAGCAGATGGCCATCGACGCGGAATTGCGAAACGGCGACATCGACGCAGACGAGGCCAGTCGGCGGCGCGGCCTCTTGGAGCGCGAAAGCCAGTTCTATGGCGCGATGGACGGCGCCATGAAGTTCGTAAAGGGCGATACGATCGCCGGGCTGATCATCATCTTCGTCAATCTTCTGGGCGGGTTGACCGTCGGTGTCCTTCAGAGGGGTATGCCACTTGGCGAGGCGATGGCGATCTATTCGCTGCTGACGGTGGGCGATGCTCTGATCTCGCAGATACCTGCTTTGCTGATGTCGATCACCGCCGCGGTGATCGTGACGCGCGTCAAAGGTAAGGAAAGCCGAAACCTGGGCGCCGATATCGCAGGACAGGTCTTCGCGGACACGCGCGCGCTGCGCCTGGCGGGGGCGGCCCTGATTGTCATGGGATTGCTGCCGGGTTTTCCGACAATGGTGCTAAGCACGTTGGGGCTGATCTTCCTTGCGGCTGGCTTTTTCGACGTCGTCCTGACCAGACGCCGATCCATGGATGGCGACGACCGTGAGGCCCCGCCGGACAATACGGGCCCTCCGGTCGAAACAGCGGACGGTCTGATGGCGACAGACGAGGCACAGATCGTCGTCGAGATGGCAGCGCCTCTCTTTGCTCTGTCAGACGAAGCCGCCTGGGCTGCCGCCTTGACCACCATGGCCGATCGCGTCGCGAAGAGCAGCGGATTGCAGCCTTGCACGATCACGGCTTGCAGCACGTCGATGGATCAGCCGGGCCAGTACCGCGTCTTGGTCGATGGCGTCCCGGTCCTCTGGTCCGATGTGGATCAAGACAAACTGGTTCTCGAGGACGTCTCAGATATTCTCGCGATCCACGACATTCCCTTCGAGATGCGGGAGACGGCGATCTGGACCAAAATTTTGATCGTGGATGTCGATCAGCAGGACAATCTGACCGAACTTGGCCTACGATTCGACAGGCCGGTCGATGCAATACTGCGGGAGACAGAGATCGCGTTGCGCCGGAACCTGGCGACGCTTGTCGGACTTCAGGAAACGCGTGACATCCTCTCGGGGCTGGAGACCAGCCATCCCGTCTTGGTCGGAGAGGTCTTGCGCGTCCTTTCGGTCCAGAAGGTTGCCGAGGTGTTCCGGCGCCTGCTGTCAGAAGGCGTCTTTCTGACCAATAAGCGGCGGATTCTCGAGACCTTGGTGGAATGGGCCCCGGTCGATCAAAGTCCGCTCGCCCTGACCGAATATTGTCGTATCGGGCTGACGCGACAGATCTGCCAAGGCGCCGCCAGCCTCGACCGCAGCATCAGCGCCATCGTGATCCAGCGCGAGACGGAAGACATGCTGCGCGCTGGCCTGAAGGACACAAATATCGGCACCTACCTGGTCCTGAGCGAGATGCAGACGGCGGAGCTGTTGAACGCCATCCGAGCCCAGGTCGACAGGCTCGCGCCTAAGGGTCTGCGGCCGGTCATCATGACCTCGATGGACCTGCGCCGACATCTGAAAGTCTTTCTGACCCGCAACGCGATAGAAATCGACGTGCTGTCGTTTCAGGAACTCAACGACGACTACAAGGTCGTGCCATGCAGCACTCTTACCTTGAGTTCGGCGCGGGTGGCAGCGCGCCGCGCAAGCCGTCAAGCGGCAGCCGAACCGCCACAAGACGACCGTTCCCAGCCCCCCGCCACCTGAGAGGTTTCAAGAAGATGCGCTCCCTAGTTCACCTCATGACGCTTGCGGTGCTTGTGGCGCCGATGCCCACAATCCTGCGGGCCGATCAGCAGACGATCCGGATCAACAGCAGCGACGGCACCGTCATAACGATGGCACAGGATGTGGCCACGGTCATCGTCGCCGATCCGGCGGTCGCCGATGTCCAGATCTTGTCGGATCGAACGGTTTTTCTGTTCGGAAAGGCGCCGGGGGCAACCCGGCTCTTCGTGCTCAATGCCGAGGATGAGGTCATCGTGAATCGCCGCCTGGTGATCACACCATCGCTGGCGCAGATCGACCGCACGTTTTCCCCATCCCCACCGCCAGCCTCTTGATCCGGTGGCGCCCCCGAAGATCGGGGGCGCCCCGCACCTTTCAACCGGCCGCGCGTTGAAATCCGAGAACAGCGGCACTGCCGCCGCCGCGACGGCGAAACAGGCTGGCATGGCCGTTCTGGTGGCGCATGATCTCACGCACAAGGAACAGCCCCAGACCAGAGCCCGGCTTGCCCGTGATCCCACGCTGGAACGGTTCAAACAGTGCCTCGCCCGTCGCAGGCGAAACACCGGGACCGCAATCCAGCACGCAGACATGACCCGTCGACATGACCGCCACGTTGATGGTTCCACGGGGCGGGCTGTACTTCATCGCATTTTCGATCACGTTGCGAACCGCTTCGTCGACCAGCATCGGATCCGCCAGGATCCGGCAATCACACGACAGGTCCCGAAAAACCATCTTGAGACCCGCGTCACATCCCAACGGTGCAAGCGCCGTCACAGCTTGGCGGACGATTGGGCCGAGGGCGAGTGTCTCTCGCTCGCCCGTTCGGCCGTCCCGACAGCGGGCGAAGAGCTGGATCGTGTCGATCAGCTTGGTGAGCCGCAGAATTTCCTCACGGAGCTTTACGACGTCAACTGTATCGGCCGTGCGCAAATCCGCATCCATGGCACAAAGCGGCGTCTTCAGTTGGTGGGCGATGATCGCGTCCCACGCCTGCATCGGAACCGCGGCGACAACTTCAGACATCGGCGAGCGCCTTCGCCTGTAAGATGAAGCCCAGCCCTCGGACCGTATGAACATGAATATGCGCCCCATGCTTCGCCAGCGTTCGGCGCAGACGATGCATCGACACGTCAATCGCATTGATCGAGACCGACTCGTCGAAGCCATACACACTCTGCTCCATCTGCTCGCGCAACACGACACGCCCCCGTCCGCGAACCAGATGTTCAAGCATCGCCAATTCGCGGCGGGCAATCGGGATCGGTGTGCCATCAATGGTGACGTTTCTGCTGGATAGATCGAAGCGCAGGTTCCCGACGGCAACCTCGTTCTCGGCAATCTGCCGCGGTCGGCGCAACAAGGCCCTCACGCGGGCCAACAACTCGTCGCTGTCACACGGCTTGCCGATGTAGTCGTCGGCACCGTCCTCAAGTCCCATGATCCGTTCTTGCGGACCAGCCATCGAGGCGGACATCAGGATGATCGGCACGTCGTTGCGGCTCCGACGCAGGTTCCGCATAAACGATAATCCGTCGCCATCCGGCAAACACCGGTCGAGCAAGACCAGGTCATACGCATAGATCGCAACCGCCGAGACCGCATCCACGACAGAATCCACAAGATCAACGCAATAACCCGCGCGTTTTAGACAAGAGACCGTGGCGGTCGAAAATGACGGCTCGTCTTCAACCATAAGAAGTTTCATCCAGAGCATTCCCTCTATTTTCGGGTGGCCCGAAATAAGCCGGCAGATATTTCCAAGTCTCACATTCCAAATTACTTTACGCAGCGGCAGCTTTCCATTATTGTGACAGAGAGATGAACTTCTGTGAAAGACATCTCTGCAATATTAAGGCAGCGTTGCTCGGACCTTCCAATCAATCAAGTGACAGATTTGTTCACGTGCGATTTCCGCCGATCGACTTGGCGGTTTCCCGCCATGATCCTCATACGACATTGGTCGTAGAAATGTTTGCATGCAGATCTCTCTTGCCAGAAATTGTCTTATAAATAGGCAACTGAGAGGCCAGGCCCATTTATCGGACAGTGTGGCCTGACCGTTTATTGATGGTGTGAAAGAATACCGTCATAATCCCGTAAGTTTTCCGTAAGGGGGCAATCCTAGCTTCAATCCGGTCGCACGCCTTTTCATCAGGCGCCAGCAATCTCGGTGAGGATTAGGATGTCACTTGCAGATACCGCAATCGGTCCGATTGCGAACAATATTGTCACGCCTGAAATGGACACCGGGCCGGATGTTCCGCCTCCAATGCGGGAGACGATTCTTCAGCCAACGCTTTCGCCCCAACCCGTCGGCGACACGAATATGGTAGATACTGCCATGCGCCGGCTCGAAAGTGCGTCGGCCCCGATCGAACCGCCGATCATGGACGAAGGCGCCGCTGTTCGGTCCTTGTCCTCGGCGGGTGACGCACCGCAAGCGGTCTTTCCAGTTGACGAACAGGCCCCCGCCGCGCCGACCTTCGACCAAGCCATGGCAAACTTCAGGTCTGCCACGAACCATGCCATCGAAATCAGCGTGATTTCGACCGCCGGTTCCAGCATGGCCGGGTCGATGAGCAAGCTCATGTCGGGGAACTGACATGGTGCTGCGGTTCGCCCTGCTATTCGCTGTTGCATTGATCCTGATGGGGTGCCGGATCGACCTGCACACTGGCCTGTCGGAAACGGAGGCCAACGAAATCGTCTCGGTGCTGCGCCTGGCCGGCGTAGCGGCAGATCGCCGAACCCAGAAGGATGGCAGCGTCACAGTGCAGGTCGAAGATGCCGACTTTGCCATGGCGGTCGAAATCCTACGTGCCGAAGGCTATCCCCGACGGAAATACTCCAACCTTGGCGACGTGTTCGAGGCAAAGGGCTTCGTGTCCTCCCAAACGGAAGAACGCGCCCGCTTCATCTTCGCCATGAGCGAGGAACTTTCGCGCACCATCTCCGAGATTGACGGGATCCTGTCGGCTCGCACCCATGTCGTTTTGCCGACGAACGATCCGTTGGCCCGCGATACGCCGCCTTCTTCGGCCTCCGTTGTCATCCGCCACGCCGTCGATACGCCGTCCGCGCGGCTGCTGCCGCAAATCAAGATGATGGTCGCCAACAGTATCGAAGGGTTGGATTACGGGAACGTGTCGGTCGTCTTCATCCCGGTCGAGCCGCGCCCTGTCATCGCAATCGCCCCACAGGACGTGCCATCCCTTCCCGCAGGGATGACGATCTGGCTAGCCGGAGCAGGCAGCCTGATTCTTGCCCTCGTCAGCCTGGTCTTGGGGATCCACCGAATGTGGACCCGGCGGAGCCGGTCGCTCGTCGTCGAGAGTGTGAAATGAGCAGCCTTCTCGAAACCCTGCCCCATCGGCACGTCCCGGAGGTCCTGCGCGCCGGTCTGGACCGTCTGATGCCGCTGCGCCTCGGTTTGGCCGATCTCGACCGGTTGCGCGACGCGGCCGAGGTCGCGGAAGCGACCGAGGCAAAGGCATGTCGCTGGGAGAATGGCGCGCGCGCGCGGTTCCGTGCCGCGCGCCGCGAAGGCTACGAGGCGGGACAAGCCCAAGCGATGGCGGACCTTGCTACCGAGCGGATCGACTTTGCCACCCGCCTCGCGGACCTGCGGGCCGAACAGGCCAGTCAATTGGATGCACTGCTGCTTGAGGCCATGCGTCGGCTGTTTGGTGACGCACCGTGGGACGACCTGATGCGCCGGGCTGTCAGGCAGGCTCTCGCGGAGCTGCCGTCCGTGCCACGCCCCGTCCTCGTGGGCGCCGGGCCGGATCTGGACCGTCTCGCGCGTCCATCCGAAATCTCGACCCTCCCCGTCACGTTCGAGCCCGATGACAGCATGTGCCCGGGCGAGGTCGAGCTGCGAAGCCTGGACGGCGCTATCCGTATCTCGCTCGACCGGCATCTCAATCAGTTGGCCCAAGCCCTCAGAAGTGATCCGGCGGAGGACAATCATGACTGAGTCGTCTCCCGTCCTGGATCGCCTTGGCGCCCAGATCTCGGCAATGGCGCCCTATCTTCCGGCAGGTCGGCTACAAAGCGCGCATGGGGCTTTGATCGAAGCCCGTCTGTCGCAAGGCGCCATCGGCGAGTTATGCGAAGTATTCGATCCCAGCACAGGGCGACGGACGGAAGCCGATCTTATCGGCTTCCGAGAGGGCATCGCGCTCTTGGCGCCGTCCGACAGGCTCGACGGGTTGTCGCCCGCCGCCGAAATCAGGACATCGGGGCGGCGGCGCGACGTGCCCGTCGGTCGGGGTCTTCTGGGCCGAGTGATTGATCCGCGGGGGCGGCCGCTAGACGGTCAGGGACGCCTCTGCGGCATCGAGGGCCGTCGTCGGTTGGAGGCGACCCCACCCCCTGCCATGGAACGGCGTCCGATCACCCGTCCGTTCCCCGTTGGCATCCGCGCCATCGATGGGGTGCTGACCTGCGGCGCCGGTCAAAGGATCGGTGTCTTCGGGGAACCGGGCGGCGGAAAATCGACGCTTCTGGCGGCCCTGGTGCGCGGCAGCAAGGCGCCGGTCTGTGTCATCGGACTGGTGGGCGAACGCGGCCGTGAGGTGCGGGAGTTCGTGGAGGACACGCTTGGCACGGACGGATTGGCCAGAAGCGTCGTCGTCGTCGCGACGTCCGACCAACCCGCTGTCGAGCGCGCGTCAGCCGCGCTCGCCGCGACATCGGTCGCCGAACATTTCCGCGATGCGGGCCAGGACGTCCTGTTGGTAATCGACAGCATCACCCGCTTTGCCCGGGCGCGCCGAGATTTGGCGCTTGCTTCCGGTGCGCTGCCTGCCAGGCGCGGCTATCCGCCATCCGCATTGGCCGAACTTCCGGCCCTGCTCGAACGGGCGGGTTGCAGCGATCGCGGCAGCATCACGGCTATTTATACCGTCTTGATCGAAGGGGACGGCACCGGTGATCCAGTCGCCGAGGACATTCGCGGGATCCTGGACGGACATATCATGCTTTCGCCCGATCTGGCCGCAAAGGGGCACTATCCCGCGATCGACATCACCCGCAGCAAGAGCCGGATCATGCCACGCGTCACCGATGACGCGCAGCGCGGATGGGCCGCGGACATCGTCGCAATGATGGCGAAGCTGGACGAGATCGAACTGCTCGTTCAAGTCGGGGAATACAGCGCCGGGAGTGATCCGCTTGCGGATCGGGCATTGGCTGCACGGAAATCCCTGATGGCCTTCCTTCGGCAGACGGCGGACGAGGTCACACCTATCGCCGAAGTCTGGGCAGGGCTGAAGGCAGTGGCGACATGATGCCCGACCGGATCACACGCCTGCTTCGGCTGCGCGCCGTTCGCCGGGATGCCGCCCAGGCTGCGCATAACCGCGCCGTGCGCGCCCTCGAAGAGACCGAGGCACGTCTCGCGGCGGCCGAGATACGACTCCAGGCAGCGAAGACGGCCCACGATCACCTCGCGCGCAACGGATATGTCGGCCTTGTCGGCCGGGTCATCAGCGGACCTGCGCTCGCCCATGTGGGGCATCGGATTGATCTGCTCGCGCAGACCCGAAACACGGCCTCGGCGGCGCATGACGAGCAGCGGCGCCAAGTTGCCGCCAATCGAGCAGCGCTCGATGCTGCCAAAGCCCGATTGGTCGAGACGTGCCAACGGCACGATGCTTGGCATGAACGGCTCACCGCTCTTGAGCGCAACCGGGCGGTAAGGCGCGAAGACGCCCGGGAAGACATGCATGTGGAAGACCGGGTTGGCCGCATGGGCACCTGGACCTGATCAGAGAGTTCCTTGGGGGGTAGCGATGCAAGACATGTCGAACACCACATCGAAAGCCGAACCGACCGCGCCGGCGATCACGTTGCAATTGGTGATCGGTGCCGGCCGGGTCGGTTGGGCGCAATTTCAAACCCTCGATGTCGGCCACGTTCTGGACCTAGACAAGCCGCCCGAAGCGATCGCGGTCGCGCTTTGGGCGGATGGCAGCCCGGTGGGCACCGTCGAACTGGTCTCGCTCGGGGACCGGCTGGGCGCTCGCATCGTCTCGATGGACGACGATGATTGACGATTCACCAGCAATCGTCGGCATCCTCGGGCTGGTCCTCGGGCTTGGGCTCACGACATTTCTCGTGGTGACGACGACGTCCTTTGTGAAAATCGCAGTGGTCCTCTTCATCGTTCGCAATGCCCTCGGCATTCAGCAGACGCCACCTGGCATCGTCCTATATGGGATCGCGCTCGCCCTCACCGCGTTCATCGCAGCCCCGATTTTCACCCAAGTGTCCGAGGCGGTCCTTTCGACCCCACTGGATCCGGCCAATTTCGACGATTGGATCGCGGCCTTCGAGCGTGGACGCGAACCGGTGAGGGATTTCCTGATTCGGTTCACCTCTGAAGAACAGCGTGAATTCTTTCTGCTCGCCAGCCGCCAGGTCTGGCCCGAAGGAACGGCCCAACCGTTCGCGGCCACCGACCTGAGCGTCCTGATCCCGTCCTTCATGGTAAGCGAAATGCAGCGCGCCTTCGAGATCGGCCTGCTGCTCTACCTCCCCCTCATCGTGGTCGATCTGGTGGTGACCAGCGTCCTGATGGCCATGGGCATGTCCATGGTCACCCCAACGGTCATCGCCACGCCCATGAAGCTGTTCCTCTTCGTCGCGATCAGCGGATGGACCCATCTAATCGAAGGCTTGGTGATGACCTACGCCGTCGTTTGACACCTCCAACCGAAAGAAAGCCCATGACCTCAGATATCGCCTATACGATGGGGACCGGCCTATCGGTCTTCATGACCATGGCGCTGCCCCCTTTGGCCGCGGCCATGTTGGCCGGTCTGCTGATCGCGGTGTTTCAGGCCGCAACCCAGATCCAAGACCAGACGCTTCCGCAGGCTGTGAAACTTTTCGTGGTGATCGGTACGTTCGCGGCGCTTTCGGGCGCTCTGTTCGGACCCCTGACCGAATATGCGCAACGGGTCTATATGGACTTTCCGTCCTTGGTGCGTTGACGGGATTCGACCAGCCATGGACATCTTCGCCCTGATGCAGTTGGTCAAGCAGCCGATGATCGACCTCGGTCTCTCGTCGGCCCGCATGCTGGGGATGATCGCGATTCTGCCGGTTTTCAAACGCAGCGAGCTGGGCCGCGCGATCTTGGGTGTAATTGCTTTGGCCATGGCGCTGCCAGTCGTCGGGGGACAGCGCGCGGCGTTGGCCGCACTGCCCATCGAAGACTTCTGGTATGCTGCCCTTCTCTCGGTCAAGGAATTCGGGATCGGCTTCCTGATCGGCCTGTTCTTCGGGATCCCCATCTGGGCCGTCCAGGCCGGGGGTGAAATCATCGACACTCAAAGATCCATCGCAGGTCAGCCCCACTTATCGGACCCCGCCACCGGCGGCCCAGCCTCGGTGATGTCTTCGCTGCTCGGCCTTGCCGCCATCGCCATCTTCGTGGCCGAGGGCGGGCTCGCGGTCGCGGTCTCGGCGATCTATGGCAGCTACAATGTCTGGCCATTGGGCCAATTCCTTCCCGCCGCGCTCGATGGGGCCACGCTCGCCCAGATCGGCGGCCTCGTTGGCGAGGTTCTGCTAGCCGGGCTGCTGCTGGCAGCCCCCTTCCTGGTGTTCTTCTTGTTGAGCGATCTCTCTGCCATCGCCTTGGGACGGCTCTCGGGCCGGATCGACCTCTCAAGTCTGCTGCCTCTGGCCAAGAACATCTTGTTTGCGGTCGTGGCGCTGGTCTACCTGCGCATCCTCGTTGATTACATGAGCGAGGATATCCAAACCATCTGGCAGATCGTGCCCCGCCTCCTCGATCTGGTGGCCGGACCATGAGCGGCAGCGAGGAGCGCCTTCTCAAGCCCTCGGCGCGCAAACTCCGAAAGGCGCGCGAAAAGGGCCAGATCCCGATGCAAAGGGATACGCGCCTGCTGGTCGTGACGATGGGCGGGCTGCTGTTTCTTTGGACATCTCTAGACGATGTCGCGGATCACTTCATGGATAGCGCCGCCTATGCGATCGCCCTGCTCCAGGATCCGAGCCGATCCTATGACGAGATCATCGCGCGATCCGCCGCCGCCGGTATTCGCATCTTGGGCAAACTCGTCGCGATCCTGGTGGGTCTGCTGATCGTCTCATCCATCGTTCTGAACCGCGGCCTTGTGTTTAGCTTCGATCCCCTCACCCCGCGTCTGTCGCATCTCGATCCCGCCGAAGGCCTCAAGCGGATCTTCAGCCTTCGCACCCTGGCGGATCTCGGCAAATCTCTCCTCCGCCTCGCCTTCGCGATCGTCGGTATTTGGTTGGTGCTTCGCCACTTGGGAAGCGCGCTGCTATACGCGCCGCGCTGCGGAATGCCATGCCTGCTGGACGTCACCTTGATGCTGGCAGCCTTGGTCCTGCTGGTCATCGTGGTTGCGGCCGTCATCGTGGCCGTCTTGGACCTGCCGCTCCAGGCGCGCCTCTTCGAGCGCGATCAGAAAATGACGAAAAGTGAGGCCAAGGCCGAAAACAAAGATATGAACGGTGCGCCGGAGATCCGCACTGCGTTGCGAAGGCTGCGCCGCGAGGCCGCCGCAGACCGTGGCGGCAAGCTGGGCGTCACCCGCGCGACGCTGGTCGTCGCGGGCGACGACGAGGCCGTGGCGATCCGCTACGTAAAGGCCGAATTCGGCATCCCGGTCATCGTCGCCAAAATCCGTGGCTCCGACCGAATGGACGCCCTTGGCAACCAGACGACCGCGCTCAGCCTTCCGGTGTTCCACGATGCGGACCTTACGCGTCGCATTCTCCGCGGCGCCCGTGCCGGACGCCCAATCCGGCCGACCGAATATTCCGACACGGCCCGCTTGATCCAGTTGGTCCAGTAAGAGCGCCGTCAAAGCCCGACGAGATCACGGTAATTCCCGTTTCGCACGGCATCCCCGGCGGCCTCCAACACCGCCTCGCCCGTCGCGCCAAGAACATCGGTCTCGTCCACGACATCGACCAGGCTGTCCGCCGCGCCGTCAAGCGTGTCCCAATCCCCGTCCAAAGCGGCCTGTCCGGCCCCGAGGATCGTGTCCCCAGCGCCACCCGCCAGAAGATCGGCGTCATCGACCACGTCGATCAGCGTTCCGGCGGCGGCAGGCGCCGACGACCACTCCCCATGCAGCGCCGTTTGTCCCGCGCGGAGATATATCTCGTTCTCTCCCAGAACGCCGGTCTCATCGACGGCACGGATCACAGTGTCCGCGATGGACGTGGTCGAGCCGTAATCGCCGTTTATCGCCGTCGCCAGACCGGTCAGGAACGGGCTCGCCTCGTCTCCGGCCACCTCTTGAACGGCCCCAAGGCCGGCAGTGACGCCCGATTGGAGCGAGGCGTAATCCCCTTGGGTGGCCGCTGCGACGGCCGAGAGGACCTGATTGACCTCGTCGCCCAGCAGGCCGGTCTGTTGCAGCGCCACCGCACTGTTGCGGATGCTGTCTGTGACCGAAGACCAGTCGCCGCCGACAGCCGCTCCGGCGGCGTAGACGAACCGACTGGCGTCGTCACCCAAAAGCCCGCTGCTGGCCAGCACCCGGGACGCGATCTGTGCTTTAGCGGTGGTCGTCAGCGCGCCCGCGGCGCCGGCAGTGACGCCGCCCGCGGCGAGGCTTGCGAATTCCAAGCCGCCGGACACAAGATCGTTTAACTCGAATGTCCCTTCATTCACCTCGCTCAGCGTATCGGTCGCGGCGATGGCAGCCGCGGCGACCACGGCGCCCACGCCGCCCGTGGCCACACCGGCCGCAATGACGATGGCTTCCTTAAGTCCGGGAACGTCGTCCACGATGTCGTCGACCAAGCTCATGATGTCGCCGAAATCGGCGCCGAAGAAGAGGTCGGCATCGAAGACGGCGACGAAGGGCTCCGTAAAGGCGCCAACGAAGTCGCCCTTGGCCAGCTTGATGGCCGAGTCGAGAGGCGAGGTCACGATGTCGAAGACCCCTTTGACGATTCCGCACATGATATCGACCTTTCTCGAATGAATGTCGTCCGATGGTCGCGCATTCCGCTTACGTCAGCCTGACCGGTCGCCCATTAGCGTTCGACGTCCGTATCCGATGCGTCAGAAAGTTCGGGATCGCCGATCGGCTCGTCCTCGGCATCTCCACCGGCCGCCAGGTTCCGATGTCCCTGCCACACCCGGGCATCGCCGCCACGGACAACCAGCACGGACCGTTTGGCTGGTGCCGTTCCACCGCCCGGTTCCTCGATCTGGTTCTGGAGCAGCGTGAACGCATGTTCCACGAGTTCGATGTAGCGTGGCGGCCCCGTGATCACGCCGATCCCGTCCGGGCCCGTCATGCGCACGTCGAAGCGGTCGTCCGAGACGGCCAACGTTTTCAACGTGTCCTGCAACATGGCAGGGGTCACCCGTTGAAAATCGACGAAGATGGACCTGTTGTCGCGGGCCGGCGTGACATGCAACGTGTCGCCGTCAAAATACCACACGACCCCCTGTTCTGCGGCCAGCCGATCCAGAAAACCCCGCGGCGTCAGCCGATGCCGGAAATTGGTGACATATCCCTCGACATCGGGATCTACGTTCAGCGAAACACCCATGCCTGCGCTGAACTCCCCCAACACCTCCACCAGGTCCTGGGACATGATCGTGAACCGGTGCTCGCGCGCATCGTCGAAGGCCGCCCAAACGGGCCCGGCAGGAAGCGAGGCAAGCATAAGCGCCGTCAGCAGCCGACGCGCCCGCCTCACCGTCCTTTCTCCGGGCCCGCTGACGCGTTTTGGACCCTGCTCTTTCGGAAGCCCTTGGGCGGGGTGGCAAAGCTCTTTCCACTTCCCGTCTTGCCAGGCGCGAAGACGCCTTCGTCCTCTTCGTCCTCGGACGGCAGGACATCGTGCTCCGGGAAGGACAGATCGGTTGGGGGCACATCTGCGGTCATGGCGGTCTCCCTATCTGGCGCGCGGCTATGCACCCCAGAATGGACCGGCAATCTTGCTGCAACCTGACGGCTCTGTCTCGGCTTCGGTCAACTGGCTTCCGGTGACCACGGCCGAACATAGGGGCTGGTCTGGCCCGGCTCAGCCACGCTGGGATCGGGGTGAAACCCCAGAAAGCGCAGCCAGGGGACGGCCCTGGGGTGATCCGATCTCGTATGGGCAACCAATTCGGCCCCGAGACGGGCCTGAAGCATGCCGAGATGCCGTCTCGACAATCGCAGGAAGTCGCTTGCGTAGAACCGCTCCGTGGCCAACGTCATGATCGACCAGCGCGCCCCCTCCGGCGCCCAGACCAAGACGCAGACCGGCCCGGTCCCCGCCAAGAACGTGCTGGCACGGGCCTTGGCGATGGCGTCAAGCGCCTGGCGCACGATCACCCGACGGCGCATCGGGTCGGTCAGGTCTGGAAAGAGCAGCGGCAATTCCTGCACCATTCGCGGCGAAAGCGCGGGAAGAACGGCGCCGATATCCTGTGCCGTGGCAGGGCGAACATCGCAGGTCATGGTCCAAAGATGCCGGGGCGCCGCCGCCTCCGTCCAGATCGTCGTTCGCCCCTTGGGCAAGTCTATGCGCACCCAGCCCCGCCTATCACCACTTAGCCGCCCGAAATAGGTCGCCCTTGGTCCTGCAAGATTTGGGTAAGGCGTCGTCGCTAACGTCCGGGTCCCAATCGAACTGAGCCACCATTGATTGGCCCAGCCGGACGGGTTTGGCCGCTCGCGGCGATTGCGGTCCGGACCAGGGATGCACCGCCAACGCGTCGAACGTCGCGCGCCCACGAATGTCCGACATCACGCCATCGCACGGTCCTTTTCGCGAATCGCACGCTGCGCCTCATAGCGGGCCGCGACTTCCGCCAGGTCACCAAACGTCTCCTCGAAATGCTCTCGCACGAATGCCAGATAGGCGAACCACGCGGTGAACAGCGCCGTTTGAACCGATTGCGGAAAGGGTCGTCCCGCATCGAAGGCGTCGCGCATGGCGCAAAAAGCGCCACGCGCACCGTATTCCTGCTCGGGCCAGAACGTCGCCGGAACTTCAACCCGGCAGAGATCGACGAACTCGGATTTGAGGCGCCTCATCTCTCGAACGGTTTCATGGGCCTCAGCTTCGCCGATCTCGCCCGACCCGAGCCGCCCAACCAATTGGCAATTGTAGATCCGGCACCGGGACGGTCGCTCGGCATAGCATCCGCATCGGCCATCGGCCCCAAGCCGACCGCAGCCCTGTTTGAGGTAGCGATACCCCTCGGCCGTGTCGGTTCGGACGTCCGAGCGGTCGGACATCCGATCCAGATCGCTTGGCGCGACTTCCACGCGGTCGAACATGGACCCGTCGCAACACATATTGCACGACACGCAGACATGTTCTGCCATGACAGTCCTCCGGTTATCTGCGGATATTGGAAGCACCCGGGGCGATCCGTCGACGGGCCGCGAATAATTGCTTGGAATTGGGCAAGATTCCGACCACCGCGGAGCGCGCGTCAAGGCGTCCAGGACAAGCCGTCCATCACAGCCGTTGGCCCCCTCGTTCGACTTCCGAAAGGAGGGCGACCGACTCCCACGGGCGTCGCACCCATCCTGGGCCAGGTCTGGGCAGCCGCATTCGTCTCGGCCAGTTCGTCGGCGGCAAAGCGTCGAGCTTACGCCTCGCGCAGCTGCGATAAGACCTGGCCGGTTCGTGCATAAGAATCGGGCACGCCGCTCGGCGACACGACGTCCGTTCGCCGATCTCTTACTGGCCCGCATTCCCCGATTTCCCAATCTTGTCCGTGGGCTACTCCGCACATTGAGAAATGAGCATACCGCAGTCGACCCCCCTACTTGGCCATCTCTCGCCAAGTTGTTCGCCTCCTTCTCCGGCTCGACCATGTTCCCAGTTGCCTGACGTCATGCGGCATGAGACCGTCTGGAAGAACCCCTTCTCCGGAGTCGGCGGCCCACCAGAAGCCGCCGAATGATGCCCATGCGCTGTTTGCTGCAACCCTGTCTCGCCATTTGCCTGCTCGCTTTGGCGGCCACCAGTCCCGCAACCGCCCAAGACGCCCCGCCGCCCGAGGTCGTGGTTGCGACGCCGCTTGTCGACCAGGTCGTCGATTGGGATGAATACACCGGTCGCTTCCAGGCGCAGGAATCCGTGACGATCCAATCCCGCGTTTCAGGCTATCTCGATGCCGTCCACTTCGAGGACGGTCAGTTGGTCGAGATCGGCGACCTTCTCTTCACGATCGATCAACGCTCGTTCCAGTTGGCCGTCCAGCGGAGCCAGGCCCAAGTGGAAGCGGCGCAGGCCAGCCTGCGTTTGGCCGAAGTGGAACGCGACCGGGCCCAGCAACTCGTGGATCGCAACGTTGGAACCGAACAGGATCTCGATAGAGCCCGCGCCGAATACGCCCAGGCTTTGGCCAACGTCTCGCTGAGCGAGTCGGACCTGGCCATCGCCGAGTTGGACTTGGAATTCTCGACCATCACGGCACCCATTCGGGGCCGGATATCTGCCGCCGACGTCGATATCGGTGCGTTGGTGATCGGCGGGCCTGCCGGGGCGACGGAACTGACGGATATCGTGTCGGTCGACCCGATCGACTTCGTATTCACCGCCTCAGAGGCGGATTTTCTGCGGTACGCGCGCCTTGGCCAGCAAGGCGTGCGCCCGTCGTCGCGCGTCTCACCCAACCGGATTCTGGTTCAACTGATGGACGAGGAGACATGGGACCGCGAAGGCCAGATGGACTTCGTGGACAATCGCTTGGATCCGAATTCAGGCACGATCACGGGCCGTGCCTTGTTTCAGAACGCGGACGGCTTCCTGACACCGGGTGTCTTCGGACGCGCCCGGCTGATCGCATCCCAGGAATACGAAGCCCTGCTCATCCCCGATGCGGCCATCGTGGCCGATCAGGCGCGGTCTATCGTCTACGTGGTGGGCGACGATGATATGGTCGAAAGCCGTCAGGTTCGGCGCGGGTCCCTTTGGCGCGGGCTGCGCGTGATCACCGATGGCTTGGAAGAAGGCGACCGGATCGTGATTTCCGGCCTGCAACGGGTGCGACCCGGCGCGCCGGTGACCCCGCGCGAGGAACCGCTGGCCTTCGCGTCCGCGGCGGACTGATCCGATGGCCAATTTCGCCCGCTTCTTCGTCTCGCGCCCGGTCTTCGCGATTGTCCTCTCGATTCTAATCCTACTCATCGGCGCGGTCTCTTACTTGCGCCTGCCCATCGCGGCCTATCCCGACGTCGTGCCGCCCACGATCCAAGTCACCGCATCTTACCCTGGCGCATCGGCGGAGACAGTCGCCGACACCGTCGCCACCCCGTTGGAGCAGGAGATCAATGGCGTCGAAGGCATGCTCTACATGCTGTCTCAATCCACCGGCGACGGGCGGATGGCCCTCACGATCACCTTCGAGCTTGGGACGGATGTGGACGAAGCGCAGGTGCTCGTCCAGAACCGGGTCGCCATCGCCGAACCCCGCCTGCCCGAACCTGTCCGGCGTCTCGGCGTCCAGACGCAGCAGAACTCGCCGTCGCTGCTGCTCGTGGTCCATCTGCTGTCGCCCGATGCCAGTCGCGACCAGCTTTACATCTCCAACTACGCCTCCACCCAGATTATCGACCGGCTTCTCCGCATCGACGGCGTGGGTCAGGCCACCGTGTTCGGCGAACGGGCCTATTCCATGCGCATCTGGCTGGACCCCGACCAGATCGCCGCGCGCAATCTGACCGCTGGCGAGGTCGTGGCCGCGCTGCGGGCCAACAATGTCCAAGTCGCCTCCGGCGCCATCAATCAGCTGCCGGTCGAAAACCAATCCGCCTTTCAATTGAACGTCGAGACCCAGGGGCGCCTTGTCGACCCCGAGCAGTTCGAGAACATCGTCATCACCGCAGGCCCCGAAGGCCGAAAGGTGCGCGTGCGCGATATCGCGCGGGTCGAATTGGGGGCCCAGGATTACTCGACCAACGGCTATCTGAATGAAGACACTGCCCTGCCCATCGGCATCTTCCAACGGCCGGGCTCCAATGCACTGGGAACGGCCGAAGCCGTCGAGGCCCTCATGGAAGAGGCCTCGGCCGAGTTCCCGCCGGGTCTAGAATATACCATTGTCTACAACCCCACCGAATTCATCGAGGAATCGGTCGACGCTGTCATCGTGACCATCGAGGAAGCCGTTCTCCTTGTCGTTCTGGTGGTGCTGATCTTCCTGCAATCGCTGCGCGCGTCGATCATCCCCATCCTGGCCATTCCGGTGTCGCTGATCGGGACCTTCGCGGTGATGAATGCGGTGGGCTTCTCGCTCAACAACTTGACTCTGTTCGGTCTTGTCCTGGCCATCGGGATCGTCGTCGATGATGCAATCGTCGTGGTCGAAAACGTCGAACGCTATATCGAGGAAGGGATGTCCCCCTTCGATGCGGCTTGCAAAACGATGGGCGAGGTGTCCGGCGCCCTCGTGTCCATCGGTCTGGTCTTGATCGCGGTCTTCGTCCCCGCGGCCTTCATCGAAGGCATCACCGGCCAGTTCATGCGCCAGTTCGCGATTACCATCGCGGCCGCTACGTCGATCTCGGTCTTCATGTCGCTCACGTTATCACCGGCCCTGTCGGCGCTACTCCTGAAATCGAAGGCCGACAAGGAACGGGAACCAAAGGGCTTGGGAAAGTTGATCCACGCTTTGACCTGGCCGCTCCGGAAGGCCGCGGACGGGTTCAACTGGGGCTTCGACAAGATGGCGAACGGATATGCCAGGCTCGTCCAATTCATGATCCGTGTCGCCCCGGTCACGCTGCTCGTCTATCTGGGGCTGATGGTCCTGGCGGGATTTCAATTCAACCGCGCCCCATCCGGGTTCATTCCCGACCAGGACCAAGGCTATCTGATCGCCGTCATCCAATTGCCCGCGGGTGCCTCCTTGTCGCGGACGGATGCGGTGATCCAGCAGGCGACGGATATCTTCCTCGACATGGAAGGTGTTTCCGACACGGTCGCGTTCGCGGGCCTGGATGGCGCGACCTTCACCAATGCGCCCAATGCCGGGGCGATCTTCGTGGTCACCGACTCGTTCGAGGAGCGGATACCGGCAGGTCTGACCAACGAGGTTCTGATCGGCGAAGCCTTCGGCCGACTGTCGGCGATCACGGATGCCAATGCCTTCGTCATCGCGCCACCCCCGATCCAAGGCATCGGGAATGCAGGCGGCTGGGAATTGTTCGTCCAAGATCGCCGTGGTCGCGGCCTCGCGGCGCTGGAAGGCAGCGTGGGCGGCGTGATCGGGCAGGCGAACGCCACCGACGGATTGGCGGCCGTCTTCACCCTTTTCAACACGGCCACTCCCAAGATCTACGCGGATATCGACCGTGTCCGGGCCGAGGAATTGGGTGTCCCGCCCGAACGGGTGTTCGAGGCACTGCAGGTCTATCTGGGATCCGCCTTCGTGAACGATTTCAACTTTCTCGGCCGCACCTTCCGGGTGACCGCCCAAGCCGACGGCGAATTCCGCGACAGCCCCGAAGACATCCTCGACCTCCGCACCCGCTCCAACTCCGGCGGCATGGTGCCCCTCGGCTCCGTTGCAACACTCGAACAGGAGACGGGCGCCTTCCGCGTGGCGCGCTACAACCTCTATCCGGCGGCTTCCATCCAAGGCGCCACGACACCCGGCACCTCGACGGGCGAGGCCATCGCCGCCATGGAAACGCTGCTGGATCAAACCTTGCCCGACGGGTTCGGTTACGAATGGACCGGCTTGGCCCTGCAAGAGAAGCTGGCCGGGAATACGGCCATCTATGCCTTCGCCCTCGCCGTGGTGTTCGTCTTCCTTCTTCTGTCGGCCCAATACGAGAGTTGGTTCCTCCCTTTCGCTGTGATCCTAATCGTGCCCATGTGCCTTCTGGCAGGCATCACGGGCGTGCTTTTCCGGGGCTTCGACAACAATATCCTGACCCAGATCGGTTTCGTGGTCCTTGTCGGCTTAGCCTCGAAAAACGCCATCCTGATCGTCGAGTTCGCCATCCAAGCCCAAGCCCGCGGCCTGTCGCGTGTCGAGGCCGCCGTGGAAGCCGCGCGCCTGCGCCTGCGTCCGATCCTGATGACATCCCTTGCCTTCATCCTGGGCGTCGTGCCGCTGGTCATCGCCGAAGGCGCCGGGTCCGAGATGCGGCAATCGCTGGGGACGGCCGTGTTCTCTGGCATGCTCGGGGTGACCGTCTTCGGCTTGCTGTTCACCCCGGTCTTCTACGCGACCTTCGCCTGGCTGGCCGAGAAGGCCGGTGTGAAGGGACCGACCGTCGAGGCCGCAAAGGACGATGGCGTCGCCGCGGAGTAACGACCAGGTGCGGCGCGGCGACCATGGGCCATTCGCTCCGGCGCCCGAAAGAGGCACCTGGTGTCTCACGGACTGGCGCCCCCGACAGCCGTTCACGCTCTCCCCCTGATCCCCGCGCCCAGCCGCATCGGTCGGGAGCGCTTCGGAACCATCCGGTCGCCGTTCCGTCGGACCGGCACGAACGCCGGATGCGGCCCAGAGCCGATCATCGTCCATCCTTCCACCCAGCGCCTCTGACCGCAATCTTCGATCAGACTGCGTCTTAACGGGCGGCGCCGTGCCAAGTTCTTTCAAAAACTACCTGTAGGACGTCTGGTTGGGAAGGTAAGAGTAAAACCAACTCAGCTAGATACCTTCATTATCACTCTGATTCAGTACCTTGCAAGATCGACCGAGATGCCTCAGCGGCGATTTGTGCAACCTCCTGTGCAACTGTTGTGCAGCCTCCGCGTCGCTCGGCCACCCGCCCGGCGCAACGGCATTCGGACAGAGAGGACCATGCGGCTGATAGCCATTAGGAGGGTTTCGATACTGCTTCGGCTAGACCCCTGCCCCCTATCGGCGGTCGATTGATGCTGTCCTTACGCCGCAGGTCTCTTGCAAGCGTAGGGTTTCGCAGACGAGGAACTCACGGACCCGAGCGCCCGATGAAGGCGACCGTCCGTACGTACAGCCGTCCGCCTTACTCCCGACTGGAACGGATGGATATAGATGTGAAACTTATTCAGATCTCGGGCCAAGCGGCTGATGCTGACGCAGGCATACCGATCTCACTGCAAGGCCGTGGTCTCATGGCAGACGTCGGCCTGCTCCCGGTGCACACCCTTTAACTGACTGGAACACTCAGATATGGATTGAGCCAAGGCAAGCCCGACGCCAGCCGCCCCGATCCGCGTGAGGTGCGTCTTGGCCGTCCATCACAGAGAGGAATCGTCCACTGGCGCTCTCGGCCCGGCTCTCCGGGTCGAGGACCTCAGCGTTGGTTATGGCGACATCCCGGTTGTCCAGAATCTGTCGTTGGACGTTCCCGAAGGCGCGCTGACGGCCATTGTCGGGCCGAACGGCTGTGGCAAGAGTACCCTGCTCAAGGCCATGGCGCGGGTGCTTCGGCCCAGCGCGGGACGCGTCCTGCTTGGGAATGATCCCGTGCATGCGATGCCCACGCGCGACGTCGCCAAACGGCTGGCGCTGTTGCCGCAAGGGCCCGTCGCACCCGAGGGATTGCGGGTGCGGGAATTGGTGGCACAGGGGCGCTTTCCGCATCAAACGCTCCTGCGGCAATGGTCGCGGGAAGACGCCAGGGCCGTGGATGCGGCGATGGCGGCGGCGGATGTGGCTGAGATGGCGGACCGGCCGGTCGACGCCCTGTCCGGCGGGCAGCGTCAGCGCTGCTGGATCGCCATGGAGCTGGCGCAGGAGACGCCGGTCCTCCTGCTCGACGAACCCACGACCTTCCTGGACCTCAAGGTCCAGGTCGACCTCATGACGCTCCTGCGCCGGATCGCGCAGGAAGAGAGGCGCACCATGGTCGTCGTCATGCACGAACTCAACGTCGCCGCGGCGTTCGCCGACCGGCTCGTCATGATGCGCGCCGGTCGGATCGAGGCAGAGGGCGATGTCGGCCACACGTTTACCGAGGCCACGCTGCAGCAAGTCTTCGAACTCGACGCGACCGTCTTGACCGACCCGGAGAGCGGTCGCCCGGTCTGCGTCCCCCGGATCGCGCCCGCCATCGCGAGGGCCGCGGAGTGACCGCCATCCGCGGAGGCGCCTGGCTGCTCGCGCTCGGCGTGCTGCTGCTGGCCTTCGGCTGGCACATCGCAGTGGGCGCCAAGACGATCCCGCTGGGCACGGTTCTCGAAGCCCTGATCGCATATGACCAAACCACCTTCGACCACGTGGTCATCCGCGATCTGCGCCTGCCGCGCGCCCTGCTCGCCATCGGCGTTGGGGCGGCGCTGTCCGTCGCGGGCGCGCTGATGCAGGGCGTGACGCGCAACCCGCTGGCCGATCCCGGACTCCTGGGTCTGCTGGTCGGTGCCTCCTTCGCCGTGGTGCTGTTTCACGGCTTTCTTGGCTGGGGCGGCGCCGCAACAATCCCGGTTTGGGCCGCAATCGGCGCGCTGGCCGGCGCACTGGCGGTCTGGAGCGTGGCGTCAGCGGCGCCCGGGGGCGCGACCCCACTGACGCTGGTGCTGTCCGGCGCGGCGCTGACCGGGTTCCTAAGCGCGATCATTTCGATGCTGCATCTGATCGATGAAGACACGTTCGAGAACCTCCGCGTCTGGCTGACCGGCACGCTGGCCGGACGGCGAACCGAGACGGCGCTCTGGGCGCTGCCCTGGGCGCTGGCGGGACTGGCCGTCGCCTTGGGCGCGGCGCGCCAGGTCACGGCACTCGCCATGGGTGAGGAGACCGCGACGGGTCTGGGCGTCGACGTCAAGAAACTGCAAGCGGCGGTGCTCTTCTCGGTCGTGGCCCTCACGGCGGCGGCCGTTGCCGTGGCTGGCCCGATGGGCTTTGTCGGCTTGGTAATCCCCCATGTCGTGCGGCTGTTCGTCGGGCAGGATTACCGGCGGATCGTGCCCTGGTCGGCGCTGGCGGGCGCGCTTTACATGCTACTGGCGGACATCGCCGCACGGCTGGTATTGGCACCGATCGAGGTCTCGACGGGCCTCGTCACGGCCTTCCTCGGCGCGCCGTTCTTCGTCTGGCTGGTGAGAGCAAGGCTATGAGCGAGGCCGTCCTCCAGCGTCTCGACGGCGCCGTCACCTATCGCTTGCCTCTGCGGGCAATGGTCGTCGTGGCGCTGCTGCTCGCAGGATCCCTCGCCGTCCTGCTGGTCGCGCTTATGTCCGGCAGTTTTCCCCTGACGGCCTGGCAGTCCATCGCCACGCTCTTCGGCGCGGCCCCCTCGGACACGGCCACCACCGTCGTGTGGGAATTCCGCTTCCCCCGCGCCCTGGTCGCCGCCATGGCCGGCGCGCTGCTGGCCCTCTCGGGCGCGATTCTGCAGACGGTGACCCGCAACGTTCTGGCCGATCCCAGCCTCGTCGGCGTGAGCCAGGGCGCGGGCCTGGCCGTCGTCGCCACCCTCATCGCCTTCCCCGACACGCCCGCAATCCTGCGGCCGTTCCTGGCCTTCGGCGGCGCGCTCGCCGTCGCCGCGCTGATCCTTTGGATCTCGGCGCGCAAGACGGGCGGCGCGACCATGCGTTTCATTCTGACGGGGATCGGGGTCGCGGCCTTCATCTCGGCCTGCACGTCGGCGCTGCTCACCTATGGCGATATCGACAGAGCGTTGGCCGCCTTGGGTTGGCTTGCGGGATCGGTTCACGCCGCCGGCTGGGGCGAGGTGCGGTCGCTGGCGCTCGGCCTGCTGGTGCTGGCCCCAGCTTTGATCTGGGCCGCGCGCCCGCTGGCAGCGTTGCGGATGGGACCGGACGTCGCGACCGGCTTGGGGGCCGCAGTCCAACGCGACCGGCGGGTGCTGGTCGTGCTCTCGGTCGCCTCCGCCGCCTTCGCGGTGGCCGCGGTCGGCCCGCTCGGCTTCGTGGGCCTTGTTGCGCCCCATATCGCCCGGCGACTGGCGCGCTCCGGGCCGGGGCTGCACCTCGCGCTCTCGGCGACGGCAGGCGCTTTGATGGTCAGCGCCGCCGACCTGCTCGGCCGGACACTTTTCGCCCCGGTCCAACTGCCCGCGGGCCTGGTGACGGCCGTGATCGGCGCACCGGTCTTCGTCTGGCTGATCCTGCGATCCCAAGCGCGGAGCCAGCTATGACCGCGCCGGACCCGATCGCCCCCGCCACGCTGAGCCCCGCCGACGCGACCAGCTTTTGCGCCGCCTATACGGAGGCCGCCGGGCTGCCGCTCACCGGGCTCGGCGCACATCAAGACCGGACGCTCTGGTTGCGCTGGCCCAAACGGCTCTGGCGTCACTCCCTCCGGATCGCGG
>JBCDCW010000015.1:0-24714 GCA_039180995.1 Pseudomonadota bacterium | reverse complement strand
TCGACGGCATCGGCGAGAGAAATCCCCTCGCGCTGGGCATAGTCGATCGACGCTTGTGACGCTGATCGCTCCCACTGATCGGAATCCGCACAGGAATTGTCGTGCCACACATCCTCAATGATGGCGTTGACTGTCTTCCACCGGTAGCCCCGCTTCCGTTTGTCCACGATGTTCCGGATCACGCCAGCCACCGCTTCCGCCGCCGGTAGGAGCGCACGTCGCGGAACGACTTCCGGCCCTCTTCGGACATGCCCAGATAGAATTCCTTCACGTCCGGGTTTTCGCGCAGGTCGGCGGCGGGGCCGTCCATGACCACGCGGCCCGACTCGAGAATGTAGCCGTAATGGGCGAAGCGCAGGGCCACGTTGGTGTTCTGCTCAGCCAGCAGGAACGACACGCCCTCCTTCTCATTGAGCGACTTCACGATCCCGAAGATCTCCTCCACTAGTTGCGGGGCCAAGCCCATCGACGGCTCGTCCAAAAGGATCGTCTCCGGACGCGACATCAGCGCCCGGCCGATGGCGCACATCTGCTGCTCGCCGCCCGAGGTATAGCCGGCCTGCGACTTCCGCCGCTCCTTCAGGCGCGGGAAATACCCGTACACCATCTCCAGATCGTCCGCCGTCGCCTTGCCGCCATCCTTACGCGTATAGGCCCCGGTCAGCAGGTTCTCCTCGACGGTCAGATGCTCGAAGCAATGCCGCCCCTCCATCACCTGGATCACCCCGCGTTCGACCAGATCGGCAGGCGACAGATCCTGGATCCGGTCCCCGTGATAGGTAATCGACCCCTTGGTGACCTCGCCCCGCTCGGACTTCAACAGGTTGGAAATCGCCTTCAACGTCGTCGTCTTCCCGGCGCCGTTCCCGCCCAGCAGGGCGGTGATCCCCCCCTTGGGCACCGACAGGGACACGCCCTTCAGAACCAGGATCACGTGGTTGTAGATCACCTCGATATTGTTCACCTCCAACAGCGTGTCGGTGACAGCCGTTGCCGTCTCGGTCTGGTCCAGCATGGGCGCTCCCTCCCTAAAGCTCGTCGGCCACGGCCTGCAATTCCGCCGCCGTCATCCAGTCGATTGGCACTGCCCGCCCATCCTGTAGGCCCTTGTCGTACACGACGCGGGTCAGGCACGGGTCAAAGGTGGTCACCGGCACTTCGTCGAAGCCGCATTCCGACAGATCCACTTCCGGCACCATGCCCCACAGGGTCCAACCGGGCCGCCCGGCGGCAAAAGCCACGGCATCGGTGATGCTGTCGCGCTGTACCTCGTCGGCCAAGGCCACGACCGACCGGCCCAGATACCCGAACAGCCGGTCGCGCGGCGGGGTCATGGTCGGCATCAACGCGCCGTTGACGACCAGAAACGCCTCGACCTTCACGGGCCGCCCCAGATCGCGGGCCACGCGGGCGCGCGCTGTGTCGACCGCCCGGAAGAAGACCTGATCGCGCAGGCCGCCATCGGCATAGAGCACGCCGTTGATATGGCGCGGCGGGAACAGGCCGGGGATCGCGGCCGAGGCCAGCATCGCCTCGACGATGCAATCGGCGGCGGCGGCCGTGTCGTCCATCCGCGCCGCCGAGCCGATGTCGAAGATCTGTGTGGCCGTCGTGTGCAAATCCGTGGCCGAGATCAGCAATTGGTCCCCGGCCTCATGTCGTTCGGCGATGGCGCCGATCAGGTCTGGCGTCAGCGATTGGCGGAAGAACGCCTCCAACGCGGCGGGGTCATTCAATGACGGCGCGCGCAGCAGCGCCGGGATCGACCGCCGGGTCGACACCTGCTCGGCCGACAGGCCCCGGAAGAATTCCAGCACCGGGTCGAATCGCGAGCCCGCAAAGACCGGCACGCCCAAGATCGCGCCGGCGCTGACCCCGGTGACCACGTCGAAATCGGGGCGCGGCTGGCGCGCATTCTGGGACCAGCCGGTCATCAACCCGGCGCCATACGACCCCCATTGCCCCCCCGCCGACATGGTCAGAATGCGCACTGTGATCGGTCGCGCGGGTGGCGTCCGCCGGGCCTCGGCCCGCATGGCGCTTTCGACCATTTCGGTGGCCACGCCGATGGTCACCTCTTCGGCCTCGCGCGGTGTTGGCCGGGCGGTGGGCGCGGGCGCCGGGGCGGCGCCCTGGCCGATGGCGCGGATCATGGCGTTGACGGTGTCGTCGTCAGCTTGTTGGCTGGACATCGTGGTCTCAAGACCACCCAATGGCAGCGCCGGACATGACTTGCTGGGGGGGCGTTCCACGTCGCAGGCCGCAAGGCCGAAGGCCGCAAAGGCGCCCAGCAGGGCCGCACGCCCAATCCGTTTCCGTTGTGTCATATTCCGTCCGACTGGCCTTCCAAGGGGTCCGGGCCGCAACCGGCCCGGACCGCGTCTTCAATTACGACTGCGAACAGCCGGGCGTGATGTTGTTTTCGGCGGCGTAAGCCATCGAATCCTCTTCGATCAGCGGCAAGATGACGTCCTTGTCGCTTTCGATCCAGTCCGTCAGGATCTCCCATTCTCCGGCCGAGGCGTTCCATTGCTGGACCTTGCCCTCGCCCGATCCGCCGTGGTTCTCGCACGAGACGCTGAATTCGGGCCCGAAATTCGGCATCCCCAATTCTTGCATCTTGGCCTCGTCGATCACCAACGCCTCCATCCCGTCGCGCATCATCGCGGGCGTGATCTCGGCGACGCCATGGATCTCCTGCGCCGTCCTGGCGGCCTCGGCGGCCAGCATCGCGGCATACATCCCCCGGTTATAGAGGATCGTGCCGATCTGATCGCCCGCGCCCGCGGCCTTGCCGGTGCCCACGACATATTGCTGGATATCCTCGAAGATCGGGAAATCGTCGCCCACATTATGCATGGCCAGCGCCTTATAGCCGGTCGCCGCCTCGCCCACGGGCATGACGTCATTTTCCGACCCGGCCCACCAATTGCCGATGAAGTTCTCCATCGGGAATCGGATGTTCGCGGCTTCCTGGATGGCGACCTGGTTCATCACGCCCCAGCCCCACATCAGCACATAATCCGGCCGCTCGCGGCGGATTTGCAGCCATTGCGACTTCTGCTCCTGGCCGGGATGGTCCACGGCCAGCAAGCTGACCTCGAAGCCATGCTTGGCGCTCAGCTCCTCCAACGTGCGGATCGGCTCCTTCCCGTAGGCCGAGTTGTGGTAGACCAGCGCGATGGTCTTCCCCTCCAGCGAGCCCTCGTTCTGGTCCAGCAGATAGTTCACCGCGATGGACGCCCCGTCCCAGTAATTGGCCGGATAGTTGAAGACGTGGTTGAACACCTCGCCATTGGCCGCCGAGGTCCGGCCATACCCCATGGTATGGATCGGGATGCCGTCGGCGCCCGCCCGGGGGATGATCTGATAGGTGATCCCGGTCGACAGCGGCTGATACACCAACGCGCCTTCGCCCTTGGTGCTCTCGTAGCATTCCACACCCTTCTCGGTGTTGTACCCGGTCTCGCATTCCACGATCCGCGTCAGCACACCGCCGATCCCGCCGTCGCGCTCATTCAGCAGGGTCATGTAATCCTGATACCCGTCCGAGAACGGGATCCCGCCCGCCGCGTAAGGCCCGGTCCGATAGCTCAGATCCGGAAAGACCAGATCGGCCAGCGCCGGGGATGCGGCCACCATGGCCGCCAGTGTGATTGTTCCAAGTTTCATCGGTTTTTTCCTCCCTGGAATGGGTCCGCCATTCGGCATCCCCGCTTGCTTATGCAATTGACCCTGCCGCCCTGAGCAGAAGGGTCAACCACCTCTTTCGCCTCCCCATAGGCTCCCAACGACTTGAAGGGAGGCGGATGCGTAGGAGAGCGTGTAAGGCAGGTACCAAGCCTCCCCGCCGCCCTCGAGTTCCTCGATCTTCGGTGATCCTTCGGGAAATGCATCACCGAAGAAGGTGACGAAGCATTGATAGAAGTGATGCTTGTCGAGCCAGCAATGAACGACCACGCCGTATTCGCTGATCGTAACGGCCGGATCGTCGTCGCTCTGGAGCGAATCCAAGCGGACCTTCGTCCCAGGTCGCAGGAAGACATTTCGTGCATCGAAGTCATCGGCTGTCTCCATCTCAATGCGGGAACGGCCACATCCGTAACTTCTCCTTCGTCACGCCCCAGAACGCGGCCAGGCCATGGGGCTCCTTCACCAGGAAGAAGACGATCAAAGCGCCCACGATCACAAGGTTCAAATGCGCCACGATATCCGTCGGCCAGCCCAGCAGATCCACGCCGACCAGCTTCAGCACCACCGGCAGCATGACCAGAAACGCCGCCCCCGCGAAGCTCCCGAAGATGCTTCCCAGGCCGCCGATGATGATCATGAACAGCACCAGGAAGCTCTTGGTGATCCCGTAGACCTCGCCCACTTCCACCGCGCCCAGGTAGATCGTGAAGAACAGCGAGCCCGACACGCCCACGAAAAACGACGACACCGCAAAGGCGCTCAACTTCGCGCGCAGCGGGTTCACCCCGATGATCTCGGCCGCGATGTCCATGTCCCGGATCGCCATCCATTTCCGCCCCACACTCCCCCGCGTCAGGTTCCGCGCCACCCAGGCCAGGACCACCACGAAGAACAGACAGAACAGATACTGCGCCCAAGGCTCCGTGTTCGGCCCGGTGATGACGATCCCGAACAAATCCCGCTCCGGCGCGTTGATCTGCCCCGAGGCCGAGTAATTGTAGAACCACCCCACCCGGTTGAACATCCACACCAGGAAGAACTGCGCCGCCAGTGTCGCCACCGCCAGGTAGAACCCCTTGATCCGCAAGCTGGGCAACCCAAACGCCGCCCCCACCAACGCCGTCATCGCCCCCGACAGCAGCGTAATCGTCACCATGTCCATCCACGGAAACGCCGTCATTAGCTTGTAGGCCGTATAGGCCCCCACCGCCATGAAGCCGCCCGTGCCGAGGCTCACCTGCCCGCAATAGCCGGTCAAGATGTTCAATCCGATGGCCGCGATGGCGTAGATCAGGAACGGCACCAGGAAGGCGTTGGCCCAGTAGTCGTTCACCAGGAACGGCAACACGATGGCCGCCGCGATCAACAGCAACCAATACGCCGCCCGGTCGAACTTGATCGGAAACGTCTGATTGTCGGCGGTGTAGGAGGTCTTGAAGTCTCCAGCTTCACGGTAGAGCACAGGTTTTCCTCCAATTTGAGCGAACGGCTTGGGGAAAATCACCCGAAAGGTTATATCTATCCCCAAAGGTGATTTTCGATCCGAGAGGCCGCATGAGCGAAGACGATTTCCAGACCCAAGTGCTCGGCCATCTTGCCGGAATTGGCCAACGCCTCGACGGCGTGGACCAACGCCTTGATGGTATGGACAAGCGCTTCGACCGCATCGACGGCCAACTCAAGGCCATCGTCCTGCGCCTGGACGACCAGGACCGTGAGATGGACCAGCTCAACGACAAGATCGACCGAATGGGCACTCGGGTCGACAGCCTCACCGTCAGCATGAACGTCGCCCTCAAAGCCGCCGAGGAAGCCGTGCGCGGCAACACGGTGAACGGTCGCCGCATCACTCGGCTGGAAGGCGATGCGGGCGACGACGATGCGGCTTGAAAGTCAAACCCGCTCAATGATCTTCTCCCCAAACAGCCCCTGGGGCCGGAACACCAGGAACACCAACGCCAGCACATAGGCGAACCAGTTCTCCGTCGCGCCGCCCAGGTAAGGCTGGCCGATCAGGAACTCGAACAGCTTCTCGCCCACCCCGATGATCAGCCCGCCCACGATGGCGCCCGGAATCGAGGTGAACCCGCCCAGCATCAGCACCGGCAACGCCTTCAGCGCGATCAGCGACAGCGAGAATTGGACCCCCGATTTCGTCCCCCACATGATCCCCGCCACCAGGGCCACGAACCCGGCGATGGACCAGACCAGCACCCAGATGTAGTTCAGCGAAATCCCCACCGACAAAGCCGCCTGGTGGTCATCCGCCACCGCTCGCAAGGCCCGCCCCTGCTTGGTGTATTGCGAGAACACCACCAGCCCCGCCACCAACAGCCCCGCGATCACGGTCGCCACGATGTCCAGATTGTCGATGAAGAACCCGTAGCCGAAGGCGTTGAACGTCACCTGGTCGATGGCCTCGTTGATCCCCTGGGGCAGCCCGACATCCAGCGTCTTGATGTCGGCCCCCCACATCAAATCGGCGACCCCTTCCAGGAAATACGCGAGCCCGATGGTCGCCATGAAGAGGATGATCGGCTCTTGATTGACCAGATGCCGGAACACGAACCTGTTCACCGCCCAGGCGAAGGCTGCCATGACCAGCACGGTCAGCAGGATCGCCAGCACCGACGGCACCGTCCACCCGAAGTAATGGATCGACGTCCCGAACGTTGCATTGATCAAATGCGCGAAGGGCACCTGCCCGTTCTGAATCCCCACCAACGTCATAGCGGCGAACAGCGCCATGACCCCCTGGGCATAGTTGAAGATGCCCGACGCCTTGAAGATCAGCACGAAGCCCAGCGCCACCAGTGAATACATCACCCCGGCCATCAAGCCGTTCAGGGCGACTTCCATTCCGAAGAGTAACTGGTCGGGCATCGTCTACTCCTGACTACATGGGTTTGAGGGCTCGTTGTTGCCCAGCGTTCTGCCAAACGGTGCTTTCATCATCTGAACATGGATATCTGCTCCAGGTTGCTCCGGACCAATCATTAAAAGGATCGGCCCGAAATCTTCCTCGCACCAATAGAAGCTCTCGGGTCTCGTTCTGGAGGCCGGGATGGAAATGGCCTTTGCCCCACCAATCAAGGTCGAAGTCTTCATCTGTCCCCAGCGACGCAGGGCGAGTCGCGTGACCGTCGCCTGCCGTTCGCCCGTGATGATCTGGCAATGCGCCTGCGCCTGGGCAGGTTTTCCGAATGGATTGACCGCCAGCAGAACAAGCCCGTCCGCGAGCGCTGGCCATGAATTCCTGAGTACAGGATTCGGAAAGGGCTGCTTTGGCAACGCGTCGATCTCCGACGTGTCGCCCGTCCGCAGCGCCTCCAGGCACATGTCTACGCCCACCGACATGGCGTCGATCAGGGCGTCGCGTGACGGCTGGGCGCCCGCGGCACTCGCCCAAAATAGGAGGATCAGGAGGCTAACTCTCAAGATTGGTCTCCCGCACCAGATAGCCGTCCGCCAGCGCCTCCACTTCGATCTTCGGCTCCCGCCAGGTCGTGCTTTGCCAGACGCCGTCGGTCAGGACGTATTCGTCTCGCTCCGCGAGCAGGGGTTTAAGATCGGCGACCGCGCCGCCGGTGACAGCACAGGCGCTCTGGGTGATGGTGACATCTAACACGCCGTCGCCCGTCCAGGTCTCACCATCTCGGGTGGGGCCACGGGTGTCCGGCAGGGCGAGGTGTTCGTAGGGGACCAGGCAGCGGGTCTCGAAGACCGACCAGAGGTCGTCGGCGGCATGTGCGGGGGCGGCCAGCAGAGCGAGCCCGACCGCGAGCGGTCGGGCCGCGCGGGCGGCCGAGGCCTGGAGCAATGAAGAAAACGTCACCAAAACCGTACAGACGCACGTCTGTACAGGGGGTGTACAGGGGGGGCACGGGGGGTGCTCCCCGTGCTGGCGGCCCAAATCAGTCATGCGCCACCCCCAGATAGGCGTCGATCACATCCTGGTTCGACCGCACCTCGTCCGGCGTCCCATCCCCGATCTTGCGCCCGTAATCCATGACCACGACCCGGTCGCTGAGGTCCATGACCACACCCATATCGTGCTCGATCAGCGCGATGGTGGTGCCGAATTCGTCATTCACATCAAGGATGAAGCGGGACATGTCTTCCTTCTCCTCGACATTCATCCCCGCCATCGGCTCGTCCAGCAACAGCAGCGACGGCTCCGCCGCCAAGGCCCGCGCCAGTTCCACCCGCTTCTTCAGCCCGTAGGGAAGGCGGCCCACGGGCGTCTTCCGAATGCTCTGAATTTCAAGGAAATCTATGACCCGCTCCACCGCCGCCCGGTTCTCGTTCTCCTCCCGCTCGGCCTTCCCCCACCAGACCGCTTGGGCCAACATCCCGGTCTTCATATGCCCCAGCCGACCGGTCATGACGTTGTCCAAAACGGACATCCCCTCGAACAGAGCGATGTTCTGGAACGTCCGCGCGATCCCCTGCTGCGCAACCTGGTAGGGCCGCATCGGTGGGCGCTTGGCACCACGGAACCACACCTCGCCCCCCTGCGGAACGTAGAACCCGGAAATTACGTTCAGCATCGAAGACTTACCGGCCCCGTTGGGCCCGATAATCGCCCGGATCTCGCCTTCGCGAATGTCGAACGAGATGTCCTTGATCGCCTCAACCCCGCCAAATCGCAGGGTGATATTCCGCAGGTCCAGAACCGTGCCGCCGATCGTGCGGCCGTCTTCGGTGACGTAGCTGTCGGTGTCGAGCATCAGGCGGACCTCTGCGTGGCGAGGACGGCGCTGCCGCCCAGAAGAAAGGACCCGCCCAGATATCCCATCCGCCGGCGCGCGCGGGCGCCGGTCAGCAGGTGGCGGGCGGTGGCGGCGGCCGCGGGATAGGTGGCCAAGACGGCGGCGATCACCATCCAGACGGTCGCGACGATCACCAGGAATTGGGGCAGGGCGTCGCGGGCCGGATCCACGAATTGCGCCAGGAAGGCGACGTAGAAGGCGGTGCCCTTGGGGTTCAGGATGCCAGTCAAGAACCCTGCCCGCAGGCTGCGGGCCGGCGCCGGGCGCGGCACGGGAAGTGCATCCTGGATGGCATGCGCGTCTCGGATCATCAGCAAACCCAACATGGCCATATAGGCCACTCCGGCCCATTTCACGATCACGAACAGCTCCGCCGAGATGCCCAGGACCGCACTGATTCCGAAGAAGCTGACCGCGATTAACACCAAGGACGCCGCCATATCGCCCAAGATGCAGAACGCCGCCGCCCGCCGCCCACCCGACAACGTCTGGCTGAGCACCACGGCAACGCTCGGCCCCGGCAGCAGGCAAAGCGCAAGATAGGTCAGCGCGAAGGTGAACCACAGGGTCGGGTCCATCTCAGCGGCCTCCATCGTTCGAATGTGCGGGCCCTCTCCTGGCCATATGGTGACGGCGATCATGCATGGCCGAAGAACACCTTTTGCTTGATGTGCAGCCCGTCTGTCAGGCAACGCACAGCCATATCGGCGACCTCGGCCCGGGTGATCCCGGTCAGTTGCAGATCGGCGGGGATATCGGTGACGATCTCCATCGGCGCCTCGGGCATCGCGTCGCGAAACGGCGCCGGACGCAGGATCGTCCAGTCCAGGTCGGAGGCCGTGATCGCCGCCTCTTGCCGATCCTTGTCGGCATATATCCGACCGGTGATCAGAGGGAAAATCAATCGGTTGTAGGTAAAGCCACCATGGCCCCTGGTCTCGCCCGCGCCGACGCCCGTAATGGCAACCAGACGCTTGATCCCCGCCTGCGCCATTGCGGCCAACAGATGCCGCGTAGCGTCCGAAAACAGGGTCGTTGCCCGCAACGTCTTGGCGCCCAGGGCGAAAACAACCGCGTCCGCGCCCTCCAGAAAGCTCGGATAGCCGTCAGGCCGCGTCGGGTCGAAGGCAACCACTTTGGCGTGCCCCGCCCGGTCCGCCAGCCGCGCGGCCAGGCGCGTCTGCGCGGTGACCGACAGGCGGATATCCAACAGCCGGTCGACGATCAGTCGACCCACCCCGCCCGTGGCCCCCAGAACGGCGATCCGGCTCATGGCTCGGCCCCTTGGGTCTGCAACCGGCGGCGCCCCTCATAGAGCGACAGCCCCCCGCAAGACGGCACGCCCGCGCCCTCGCTGATGGTCGAGCGGAAGAAGCCGTCCTCCCACGTGACGCTGGTCACGACAGGACAGCCCCGGCCATTGGGCTCGGCCGCCCGGCGGATGTCGCGCGTCGGCTCGGCCCGGATCGTGTCGAACCTGGCCCAGTCCCGTGCGCGGAAAGCGGCCAGGATGGCAGCCGCTTCCCGGGTCGTCAGATCGGGCGCCAAACGGGCTGGAATGATCTCGCAGATGGCGCGGGTGCCGGGCCGGGTCGGGAATTCGAGCACGCGCATCTCGAACCGACCGTCGGGATGCAGCCAGATGCCCGCCGGCACGATGTTGAGCGAGGTGCGAAGCGGGTCCAGCACGGTGAAGCGGCCCAACAGCGGATTGACGGCGTCGTCGATCAGGAAGGGCGGCGGCCGTTGGCGCAGGTCACGGCCGTCGATGGGCACGTCGTCCAGGATCGCTCGCTCGCACCGGCCATAGAGGTCTCGCCATTCCTCGGTGACCGCCAGAGCCGGGCTGCCGAGCAGCATCAGAAGGGCGAGCGCGATCCTCATGGCGTCACAAATCCGTCCGCCCGGCCGAAAAGAGCGAGGCGCCGCCGCAGGTCAGGTCCTCGGCCGTTTCGCTGACCGATGACCGGACATAGTCCCGCGAAGGGTCGATGGTCAGGCTGGCGATCACCGGACAGCCCCTGGGATTGGGCCGCAGCCGCGCGATCCCGAGGCGCGTCACCGGCGGCTCGGCGCGCAGCTCCGCATCTTCCCAGCGGCCCGTGGCCAGCGCCCGGTCGCGGATGTCGGCGAAGGCGGCCAGCAAGGCGTCGATTTCCGCCTGGGTGAGCGCGGGCGCATTTCCGCGTCGGACGACTTCGCAGATGGCCCGCCGGCCCGACGCCGTGGGATATTCGATCAGCCGCAATTGGAACCACCCCGTCGGATGGCTCCAGACGCCCGTCGGCACGGTCGTCGTCCGCGCTCGCGCCGGTCCCCTGGTGGTCACGGTGCTGTTGCCGATCCGGCGCTGCTGTTGCGGCCGCATCCCCGGCCGGCGCCCCTCCAACCCGGTCAGATCGAGCGCCGCACCCCGCTCCATCGCCGTCCCGCAGCGAGCCTGAAGGTCGCGCCAATCGGCGATGGGATCGGCGGCGGCGGGAATGGCGGACAAGGACAGACCGACAAGGGCCAAGCCAAACCCGGCCCGCAACCACCGCACCAGCCCATCGCGGATCGCCTCCACCCCGCAGGATGGGGTTTTACCCCATCCCCCCCTCGGACAGCCTGCGGTCCCGATGCCGCTCCAGATCCGCCGTCGAGGCCCGAGACTTCCCGAAAGCCCTGTCATTCCACATCTTCCACGGAACAGAGGCCGTCCAATTGTTCGCCGGTGCCAGAGGTCAGGACCCAATCGCCCTCCTGCCGGTAGATCGTCATCGTGGAGACCACGCAAAACCCGGTTGGCGATCGATCGACGGGGCCGAACGCAGAGAGGGTCAACCCTATCATGCGGTCGAGGTCGAGCCTGACATGGGTCCCTCGTTCGACCAAGCCCAGCCGGTCGTCATGGAAGCGCTCCTGAATTGCGAGGATGTCAGATGCAGGCAATGGGTCGACCGGGCGGACGTCACATATTCGCCGGATCACGCCATCGCGGTCTGACGTCGACCCCCATCCCGCCAGCCAGAAGCCGCCCCCTTCGCTCTTCCATAGCAGGCTCGGCTCTGCCCGCCCCTTTGTCACCAACCAACGATCTTCGCCCTCGCCTTCATATTGTGGCGGGATCACGAATATCGCCCGATCTTCGGGCAAGGTCGGCCTTAGCCCATCGACCCGCAGCGGATCGCCCATCTCGATCACGTCTCGGCAGCGGTCGAACGTGTCTTTCCAATCCGCGACCACGGCCGTGTCGGCACTGGCCGGCCCCATGAGAAACAGAAAGGCAAGCGCGCCTTTCACTCCGCCGCCTCCACCACCGCCTCGGGCGACTTCGCCGTCACCGGCACCACCGCCGCGTCGATCAGCTTGACCGTGGCCTTAATCTTCCCCTTGCGGCCGTCCTCATAGGTCACCTCGGTTTCGGTCGAAACCTCGTCCGCCCCGCCATAAAGACCCTCGATCAGGTCGGCATACTTCTCCTCGATGATCCGTCGACGCACCTTCTGGGTCCGGGTCAACTCGTCGTCATCGGCGTCGAGTTGCTTGTGCAGCACCAGGAAGCGGTGGATCTGGCAGCCCGACAGCATCTCATCCTCGGCCACGGACTTATTCACCGTCTCCACGTGCCCCTTCATGATCTCGATCACCCGGGGATGCTGGGCCAGTTCCTGGTAGGAGGCGTAGGCGATGTTGTTGCGCTCCGCCCAGTTCCCGACCGCCGTCAGGTCGATGTTGAGAAACGCAACGCAGGCCTCGCGCCCGTTGCCGAAGACCACGGCCTCGTAGACCTCGGGGAAGAACTTCAGCTTGTTCTCCACGAATTTCGGCGCAAACAGCGCGCCGGAGGCCATCTTGCCCACATCCTTGGCCCGGTCGATGATCCGCAGATGCCCGGTATCGGGCTCGATGAACCCTGCATCGCCGGTGGCGACCCAGCCCTCTGGATCCTTGGTGGATGCGGTACTCTCGGCGTTCTTGAAATACTCCACGAACGACCCGGGCGAGCGGTAAAAGACCTCCCCGCTCTCGGCGATCTTCAACTCGACCCCCGGCGTGGGCGTGCCCACCGTGTCGGACCGGACCTCGTGATCCTTCTGCTGAGTGATGAAGACCGACGCTTCGGTCTGCCCATAGAGCTGCTTCAGGTTGATCCCGATGCTCCGGTAGAAATCGAACAGTTCCGGCCCGATGGCTTCACCCGCCGTATAGCCCACGCGGACGCGAGAGAGGCCCAGGGTGTTCTTCAAGGGCCCGAAGACGGTCAGTTCGTTGAAACGGTATTTCAGGCGGTCCAGGGCCGAGACGTCCTCGCCGTCGAGGATCTTCGGCCCAATGGTCTTGGCGTGCGCCATGGCCCGGTCGAACATCCGCTTTTTGGCGGGCGCGGCGTCCTCCATTCGGATCATGACGTTGGTCAACTGGGTCTCGAAGACCCGCGGTGGTGCAAAGTAATAGGTCGGCCCGATCTCGCGCATGTCGTGCATGACGGTGTCGGCGCTTTCGGGGCAATTGACGCAAAAGCCCGTGACCATGGCCTGGCCGACCGAGAAGATGAAATCCCCCACCCAAGCCATCGGCAAATAGGCCAGGATGTCGTCGGTCTGCCGCAACCCGTCGAACTCCGCCGAGGCCACGGAGGTCTTCACGATGTTATCGTGGCTCAGCACCACGCCCTTGGGCCGCCCCGTCGTGCCGGACGTATACAGCATCACGCAGGTCGTCGCCCCCGTCTGCTGGGCCCGGCGGCGGTCCATCTCGGCCCGGTCTTCCTTGCGCCCCGCCTCCCGCAACTCTCTCATCGAAGACAGATGCCCGTGGTCGTATTTTCGCAGACCGCGCGGGTCGAGAAACACGATATGGCGCAGCCCCTCGATCCGGTCCTGCACCTCCAGTACCTTGTCCACCTGCTCCTGATCGGCGGCGATCACGAACTTGGCCGAGCAATGGCCCAGCACATAGGCGATCTCCTCTCCCACGGCGTCTTGGTAGAGCGGCACCGGGATCGCCCCCGCGCATTGGGCGGCGATCATCGCCATGTAAAGCTCGGGCCGGTTGCGACCGATCACGGCCACATGCTCGCCGATCTCGATGCCCATGACGATAAGCCCGCGCGCGACCTCCTCGATCTCGTCGCGCGCCGCGACCCAAGACCATTCCTGCCAGATGCCGAACTCCTTCTCCCGATAGGCGGGGGCATCGCCGAATCGCTTGGCGTTGCGCTCCAGATACTCGGGTAGCGTCCGCTGGACGGCTGGCTCGGTCATGATGTCTCCCCCACCGGTGGCGGGCCCACCCCCTCCCAAAGGCAGGCCACACCGTAGCGGCGACCATGGGGCGTGATTCCTTCCGGGGTGTTTCCGAAATCTAACGAATTGTAACACAGTAATTGACGGCCGCCCGCCGCCCGGGTCGTCTAGTTCCCAGGAGGTTCCCCATGACCACGCCCGACCAATGCCGCCTTATGGCGCGCTACAATGCCTGGCAGAACCGTTCGCTGATCGTGGCCGCCGATGGCCTGGACGATCTCGGGCGGTGGCTGGACCGCGGCGCGTTCTTCGGCTCCATCGCGGCGACGCTGAACCACCTGCTGCACGACGATGCGCTCTGGCTGGCGCGGTTCGCAGGCGATCCCCGGCCCGAAGACACTTTGCCCACCGACCCGGCCCAACCGACCGATTGGGCCGCCTACAAGGCCAAGCGCGTCGACCGCGACGCTCAGATCACCATCTGGGCCCAAGCCCTCACGCCCGCCGACCTCGCGGGCACGCTGGCCTTCCACCCCGGCGGCGGGCCGACCCGGGTTGAAAAACCCCGCGCGCTCTGCGCCGCGCATCTCTTCAACCACCAGACCCACCATCGCGGTCAGGTCCACGCCATGCTGACGGCGGCGGGCGCGCGGCCCGCCCCGACCGACCTGGCCGCGATGGGTTAGCGCGATCCGCCACCATGCGCGGTTGCGGCCCAAGCCCCCGGTGATACCGTCCAAGGCGAGGAGGGCGCATGAGCGACCGAAGAGCCACCACCGCGCGGTTGACCCAGGCCGGGCTGAACCTGATCGGCCAAGCCTTGTCGATCTACGATGGCGACCTCAAGCTGGCCGTGTCGAACCGCATGTACGCCACCATGTTCGACTTGCCCGATCACCTCACCAAGCCTGGCGCCTCCTTCGCCGACACGATCCGCTTCCTGACCGAACGTGGGGAATACGGCCCCATCGACGATATCGACGCCAGCATCGCCGACCGCGTCGCCCAGGCGCGCGCCTTCGAGCCGCATTACCTGGAACGCAGCCGCCCGACCGGACAGGTCATCGCCGTGGAAGGCTCGCCGCTGCCCAAGGGCGGCTGGGTCACGGTCTATACCGACATCACCGCCATCAAAGCGCAGGAGCGCCTGCTGCGCGCCCGCTCCGAAGTGCTCAGCGAACAGCTTTTGGCCCGGGCCGAAGAACTGGGCCAGGCCAACCGCCAACTCGCCGCGTCCAACGCCGCATTGGAAGAGGCGGGGCGTGAGGCGACCGAGATGGCCGCCCAGATCCAGCTGACCACCGAGATGCTGCCCGCTCATATCGCCCGGTTGGACCCCGACCGGCGTTACACCTTCTCGAACCGGCGCCTGGCGGCTGTCATGCCCGGTGCGCAGGCCGACATCATCGGGTTGACCATGGAAGAGGCGCTGGGCGCCCCGACCTATGCCATGATCGACCCCCACTTGACGCGGGCGCTGGACGGCGAACCAGCCGTCTTTGAACTGACGCACGAACCGTCATCGCGCCGCATCCGGGTTAGCTTTACCCCCGACGCCTTAGATGGCCAGGTAACGGGCGTCTACGCGCTCTCGGTCGATATCACCGAAGAAGCTCAGGCCCGCGCCGCCCTGGCCCAGGCCGCTGGGCGGCAGGTTGCGGCGCAGTTGACCTCTGGCATGGCCCATGACTTCGCCAACCTTCTGACCGTGATCCTGGGCCTGAAGGACAAGCTGTCCACCATGGATCTGCTGCCCGCCGCACAGGAAGCCGTGGCCGCCATCGGCCTGGCCGCCACCCGGGGCGGGCACCTGATCGACCAGATCGCCAACCTGTCGGGCCCCCGGGACCTGCGGCCGCGCGCGACGGACCTACGAGCCTTCCTGGCCGAACTGGCTCTGCTGGCGGGCGCCTCGCTGTCGGACGCGATTTCCCTGACCACGCGGGTCGACGGCCTGCTCGACCCAGTCCTGCTGGACCCCGACGCACTGCGCGACGCGGTGCTGAACCTGGTCATCAACGCGCGGGACGCGCTGGCGGGCAGCCCCGGTGCGATCGCCCTGACCGCCAGGCCGATCCGCGACACCTGGGTCGAGATTGAAGTGGCCGATACCGGGCCCGGCTTCTCGGCCCAAGCGCTGGAAAAGGGGGCCGAGCCGTTCTTCACCGAAAAGGGCGAGGACGGCACCGGCCTGGGGCTCTCGATGGTCTATGACGTGGTCAAATTGGCCGGCGGCCGGACCCGCTTGGCCAACGGGCCGGATGGAGGGGCCGTGGTGATCCTGCGCCTGCCGCTGCGACGGCCGCCCAAGGGCCCGGCGCCGACCATGGTGCTGTTGGTCGAGGATGCCCCCCATATCCGCGAAGCCGTCCGCGACCGGCTGGTGGCGGCGGGCCATTCCGTGTTGGAGGCCGCTAGTGTCGCCGAGGCGCGCGGCCTGATGGATATCGAGGGGATCGGCCTCGTGCTCAGCGATATCATGCTGAAGACCGACCTGACCGGGCTCGACCTGGCGCGCGATGCACGGGCACGCAACCTGCCGGTGGCGCTGATGACCTCGCTGCCCAAGGATGCGCCGCTGTTCCGCGAAGCCGCTACCGATTGGCCGGTCCTGCGCAAGCCCTTCTCGGTCGAGAAACTGGCGGCGGTACTGGCATGATGGGCGCCGCGCGATGACCGCCACCATCGCCATCCTGGATGACGATCCGGACCTGCGCGCGCTGTTGGCCGATGCCGTCGCCCAGGCGGGCTGGATCCCCCAGACCTATGCCCGCGCCGACGCCTTCGAGGCCGCCTTGCGCAGCGCCATGCCCGATCTCTGCCTGGTCGATCTGGGCCTGCCCGACCGCGATGGCCTGGCCGTCGTGTCCCGCTTGGCGCTCGAGGGCGGCGCGGCGATCATCATCATCTCGGGCCGGGGCCAGGTCCAAGACCGTGTCACCGGCCTGGAACTGGGCGCCGACGACTACGTCGTGAAACCCTTCGAGCCCGCCGAGATCATCGCCCGCATCCGCGCCCGTCTGCGCAAGGCCTCGCCGCCCGCCCGGTCGATCGCCACGTTCGGCCCCTTCACCGCCGATTTCGACCGCTTCACCCTGGCCGGGCCCCAGGGTGACCAACCGCTCAGCCAGGCCGAGGCCGAGGTCCTTCGGCTCTTTCTCGACCGCCCGCGCCGCCTGCTGACCCGCGCCGATATGCAGGAGGCCCTGGGCGGCACCGCGGGCGCCAGCTTCGATCGGGCGATGGATGTGCGCATCTCGCGCCTGCGGGCCAAACTGGGCGAGGACCCGAAGAACCCCGCGCTTCTGAAGACGATCTACGGCGCCGGATACATCTTCCTGGGCGAGGTCACCTGGCGCTGAGGTTCAGGGGGCCCTGCCCCCGCCTGCGGCCCCGAGGTATTTCCGGCCAGAGGAAGATCAGGACAGCTTGGCGACGGTTCGATGCAGGACATGAAGGCAGGTCACGAGGTCCGCCTCGTCCGTATCCTCATCGAATGCATGGCTGATCCCGCCGATGGACGGAGCGAACAGCATCCCCACCGGCAGCACCCGCGCCACATTCGTCGCATCGTGCAGCGCGCCCGATGGCATTTCCCGCCACCGGCCTGGCACAACGGCTTCCGCCGCCTGGGCCAGCGTCCGGCATAGATCGGTATCCATGGCCACGGGCGGCAAGCTCGACGTTTCCGAGACCTCCGATGTCAGGCCGTTCTCGCCAGCCGCCGCCGCAAGCGCGTCGCGGATCACGCCCTCCATCCGGTCCAGCCGCTCGGCTTCCGCGTCCCGCCATTGCACCGTGAACCGCACCCGCCCCGGCACCGCCGAGGGCGCGTTGGGATGCAAACTCACATGCCCGATGGTCCAGACCGAGGCGGGGGTCGCCACGTTCCGCAACCCCTCCCGGATCGCCATATCCGCCCCCGTCAAGCCGCGCAGCGCGTCCGCCCGCAGAGCCATCGGCGTGGTGCCCGCATGGTTCTGGCGCCCGACCATTTCGACCGTCACCTGGCGCAACCCCACAATGGCTGTCACGATCCCCACGGCCTCGCCCGCCGTGTCCAAGACGGGCCCCTGTTCGATATGCGGCTCCAGGTAACAGCGAAAGCGTGATGGGGCAGGGGCTTCGCCGGTCGCCGGCAGCGCCCGCCGCGCCTCCCCGAAGGACACGCCGTCCAGGTCCCGCAGCGCGTCCGCATCCGCCAGGCTCAACGCGCCCGACCAAATCTCCGACCCGGTCGTCGCGCCGAACCGCCCCTCCTCGTCCTGGAACGCCACCACCGAGACCGCGGGATTGCTCCGCGCTACCTCCAGCCCCGCGATCACGCCCAGTGCGCCGTCCAGCCAGCCTCCCTCCGGCTGCGTATCAATATGCGATCCGATCAACATCGGCCCGCCGAGCCCCCAGACAGTCCCCGCCCCGTCGATCCGCGCCTCCAACCCCGCCTCGACAAACCGCTCCGCCAACCAGAGCCGCGCCCGCACGTCGTCGGCATCGAAAGCGCGCCGCACGACCCCGGTGCCGCGCGCCCCGATCCCACGCAGCGCGTGCAAATCCTCCAAAAACCGCGCGCCATCCGGACCCGTCAACGGCGATCCCCGGCAAAGGCCAACGCCCCACGCACTCCACGTAAACTCACCGCAAACCGCCCCTCATCACTGATCCAAAATCCACACGGCACGACGCCCGGCCCGGCACCAACGCGCCGACGAACCCTGCATCCCAAGGCACCCGGCCCGACACGGTGTCTGTGCCCTTTCAGACTTCCTCCACCATCGCCACTCCAGGTAGCGACCGCAAAGCTCCCTTCACCTGCGGGCTCACGGGATAGAGATCGGGCAGCCGCATCTCGACCTCGCCGGGCAGGTCCTCGCCCAGCAGGCAGATATGCATCGGCCCGCGCCCCCGTGCGCCGCTTTCGCCGGACAACCGCTCCAACAGCCCGCGCAGCGGCGCCACCGCATCGCCCGCCTCCAGGAACACCCGCAGTCCGATCTGCGGCGCCGCCTCCACCGCGTCATCCATGGGCGTCACCGCCCGGCAGAGCAGCTTCAACTGGTCCGCCTCCTGCGTCGCCTCGACCTGCAGGATCACCCGGCACCCGGGCTCTAGATGTTCGCGCGAGGCGTCCAGCGTGTCCGAAAACACCATCGCCTCATAAGCCCCCGTCGGGTCCGAGCATTGCAGGAACGCGAACCGGTTCCCGCGCGCCGATTTCCGCTCCTGCCGCGCAGCCACGATACCCGATAGCTTGGCCACCATGGGCCCGTTCGCCGTCTGCGCCTGCACATCGGCCAAGGTCTTCACCTCCTGCCGTTTCAGCGCCGTCATATAATCGTCCAACGGATGCCCCGACAGATAGAAGCCGATGGCGGTGAATTCCTCCGCCAACCGCTCGGCCGGCAACCAATCGTCGCGGCTCCCCAATCGCGGCTCCGGCAAATCCTCGCCGGCCTCGCCGAACAGAGACACCTGGTTCGACGCCCGTTGTTCATGAATGGCCGCGGAATACCCCACCAGTCCATCCAGCCCATCCAGCACCCGCGCCCGGTTCCCGTCCAGCTCGTCAAACGCCCCTGACCGCGCCAGCATCTCCAAAGGCCGTTTGCCCACCCGCTTCAAATCCACGCGCCGCGCCAAATCATATAGCGTCGCGAATGGCTTCCCCGCGCGCCCGTCGATCACCAGGCCCATCGCCTCGACGCCCACATTCTTCAACGCGCCCAGCCCGTAGACCAGCTTCCCGTCGTTCACGGTAAACGTCGCTTCTGACCGGTTCACGCAAGGCGGCACGATTTCCAGCCCCAGCCCGCCCCGGTCGATGGGTTTGCGCACCTCTTCGGCATAGACGCCCAGCTTGTCCGTCAGATGGATGTCGGAGTTCATGATCCCAGCCATGAACTCCACCGGGTGGTTCGCTTTCAGCCACGCGGTTTGGTAGCTGACGACGGCATAGGCCGCCGCGTGCGACTTGTTGAATCCGTAATTCGCGAACTTGTCGAGCAGCTTCCAGACTTCGTCGGCCTTCTTGGCATCCACGCCGTTCTTGGCCGCGCCTTCCAGGAAGATCGGTTTCTGGGCGTCCATCTCGGCCTGGATCTTCTTGCCCATGGCGCGGCGCAGCAGGTCGGCGCCGCCCAGCGAATAGCCCGCCATTTCTTGGGCGATCTGCATCACCTGTTCCTGGTAAACGATGATCCCCTGGGTTTCGTCCAGGATGTGGTCGATCGACGGGTGGAGCTTGTCCCGCGCGCTGAGCCCGTTCTTGACCTCGCAGTACTTCGGAATGTTCTCCATCGGCCCCGGCCGATACAGCGCCACCAGCGCCACGATATCCTCGATGCAGGTGGGCTTCATGCGCCTCAGCGCATCCATCATCCCCGTGCTCTCCACCTGGAACACCGCCACGGTGTTGGCCGAAGCATAGAGCGCATAGGACCGCGCATCATCCAAAGGGATCGCATTGATGTCGTTCTCGGTGCCGGGCGCCGGGTCATAAATGACCCGGCCATCCGCCGCGACATGAATGTCGCGGCCCTGCGCCCGGATCAGTTCGACCGCGTTCTGCACCTGGGTGAGGGTCTTCAGACCCAAAAAGTCGAACTTCACCAGCCCCGCCTTCTCGACCCATTTCATGTTGAACTGGGTCGCGGGCATGTCCGACCGCGGATCTTGATAGAGCGGCACCAGTCGATCCAACGGCCGGTCCCCGATCACCACGCCTGCGGCATGGGTCGAGGCATTCCTGAGCAGCCCTTCCAACTTCTCCGCATAATCCAGCAGCCGCTTCACCGGATTCGTCCGCCCCTCGCGCTTGTCCTGCTCGCTCTCGGCGGCGGCCTCGCGTAGGCGCGGCTCTTCGGCCAGGGCCTTGTTGATGGAAACGGGTTTCACCCCCTCCACCGGGATCATCTTCGACAGCTGGTCGCATTGGCCGTAGGGCATCCCCAGCACCCGCCCCACATCGCGTACGGCGGCCTTGGACAGCAGAGCGCCGAAGGTGATGATCTGCCCCACCTTGTCGCGGCCATACTTCTCCTGGACGTATTGGATGACCTCCTCCCGCCGATCCATGCAGAAGTCGATGTCGAAGTCCGGCATGCTCACCCGTTCAGGGTTCAAGAACCGCTCAAACAGCAAGGCATAGCGCAGCGGATCCAGGTCGGTGATCGTCAGAGCGTAAGCCACCAGTGACCCCGCGCCCGACCCTCGCCCGGGGCCCACCGGAATGTCGTGATCTTTCGCCCATTTGATGAAGTCCGCGACGATCAGGAAATACCCAGGGAACCCCATCCCCTCGATGATCCCCAACTCATACTCGAGCCGCTTCTCATACTCCTCCACCGAGGCAGCATGGGGAATGACGGCCAGACGGGCCCGCAACCCCTCCTCCGATTGCCGCCTGAGCTCCGCCACTTCGTCATCGGCGAACTTGGGCAGGATCGGATCGCGCCCGTAGGCCTTGAACGCGCAGCGCCGGGCAATCTCGATCGTGTTCTCCAGAGCCTCCGGCAGATCGGCGAACAAGGCCGCCATCTCCGCCTGCGACGCGAAATGATGACGGGGTGTCACCCGCCGACGCGGCGCCTGTTGATCCACATAGGCGCCCTCGGCGATGCACAGAAACGCGTCATGTGCCTCGTGCATCCCCGGCTCCGGGAAATACACGTCATTCGTCGCTACCAGCGGCAGGCCCTTGGCGTAGGCCGCCTCCACATGGAACCGCTCCGTCGGCTCCGGCGTGCGCTGACGCTGCAATTCCACATAGAGCCGGTCGCCATAGATCCCCGCCAGACGGTCGAGGATAGCGGCGGCCTTGGCGTCCTGTCCGTTGGCTACCAGCCGCCCCACGACCCCGTCGGGTCCGCCGGTCAGGCAGATCAGCCCGTCCGAATGTTCGGCCAATTCGTTCAGCGTCACCTGAGGGACCATGTCCGGCCGCTCCAGATACAGGCACGAATTGAGCTTCATCAGACACTCATACCCGGCCTCGTTCTGCGCCAGCAGAACCACCGGCGCAGGCTTGCGGGGCTTCTCGCCCGGTGCAGCGGGGTCATGCATCACGTCGATCTGGCAGCCCATGATCGGCTGAATGCCCCTGCCGGCGAGCGCGGTCGCCGCCTCCAAGGCCGCGAACATGTTGTTGGTGTCGGTCACCGCCACCGCGGGCATCTCCGCCCCGGCCACCAAATCCGGCAATTTCTTCAGCCGCACCGCGCCTTCCAGCAGCGAGTATTCGGTGTGCAGGCGCAGATGAATGAATCGGGGATCAGCCATGCCACAACATCTAGCGGGTTTCCCCGAAGCTTGAACCCGCCGTCGCGCCAAAGTTGGGGAAAACCACGAGCCAGCGTCGTCAAGGCAATTGGGTAGGGGAATGGGAAAGCGACCTGTCGCCTGAGCCGGTCCGTGGGGTCGGCCCGATGCAGGCATGACGCTCTGCAACCGACCCTTGGAGCCATACCAGCCATATCCACCGCCAGCCTCGATCTTAAAAGTTAGCCACTTGGAAAGGTATTGTTGCTTGCTGCCAAGTCTCGTGATACTTAGCTTCATGGCTAACAAATCCCTCGACACTCTCTTCCAAGCTCTCGGCGACCCCACCCGCCGCGCCGTTATCGCCCGGCTTACGGCGGGCGATGTCACCGTCTCCGACCTCGCCGACCCCCATGACATGGCGCTTCCCAGCTTTCTCAAACACCTGACCCGGCTGGAAGATGCGGGCCTCATCCGCACCCGCAAGGAAGGCCGCATCCGCATCTGCACCCTCAACCCCGAGGCGCTGTCAGCCGCCATCACCTGGATCGACCAGCAACGCGCCCTTTGGGAGGCCCGGCTCGACCGCCTCGAAACCTTCCTGGACGGAGAAGACGATTGACCCACCGCGATACCCTCGCCCTCACCCGCGATCTCAAGGCATCCCCAGCCCGCCTGTTCGACGCCCTGATCTCGCCCAAGGCCCGTACCCTCTGGGGGCCGCCCGGCCCCGATATGGTCGTCCTGATAAAGGATCAGCCCGCCCCTGCCGAAGGCGTCCGCGAAGTCTCCCGCTGCGGGCCGCGCGATGATCCCAGTGTCACGGTGTGGACCGACTGGATCATCCTGACCCCGCCCAGCCGTGTCATCTGTGCCGAAACCTTGATCGAAGGCGGCGCTCATCTGGGCGTCACCCTGGCCCAGTACGACATCTCCGAAACCGCCATGGGCAGCCATCTCGATCTCCACCTGACCCTGGCCAGCTTCATCGGTGCTGAGATGATCGACGGTTTCAAGGATGGTTGGACCCACGCACTGGCCAACCTCATTGACCATTTGGAGGGCGCGGCGTGACAACCGACTACGACAGCTTCACCCTGACCCGCGCTCTTGCCGCCGACCCGGCGCGGGCCTGGCGCGCCTGGACCGACCCAGACCGCAAGCGCCGCTGGTTCGCCGACGGCAATGGACCCGATTGGCAAGTCCTCGACTATGCCCTCGACCCGCGTGAAGGCGGGTCGGAACATGCCGGCTTTCGCCACCAGGGCGGCCCGCCGATCCGGTATGCCGCCCATCTCATCGAACTGAAGGCGCCGTATCGGTTGATCTACAGCTACGAGATGACGTCGAACGGCACCCGCATCTCCGCCTCGCTGTCGACGGTGACCTTCGCGCCGGCCGGGCGGGGGACGGCCCTGTGCTATACCGAACAGATCGTCTTCTTGGACGGCGCCGATACAATGGCTCCCCGGCTTGCGGGCACCGAAGCCCTGCTCGACCGGCTGGTCCGCCATTTGGTAGCGGTCTGAGGCTAGCTTACCACTGCTAAGTAAACCGCGTTCACCGCCACCCCGATCACCGCGCTGACGACCACGTACAGAAACGCAGCGCTCCACCCGCACAGCTCCAGCAACGCTCCCCGCTCCTTGAAGTTGAACCGGTAGGCCCGCAGCGCCACATACCCGCACCACATGTTCCCCAGATAGATCGCCGCGCCGACCAGCGCGATCAGCACCCCGGTCCCCTGGACGGCCAACGTTGCGGTGGGCGACAAGATGACATGCGGCGCCAGTGACATGGCCCCAGACATCGCCCCCGACATGGCACCGCCCATCGACCCGGTCGCATTGCGGGCCACATCCACGCCCAAGGCCACCAGCGTGCCGGACAAAAGGTACGCCTTGATGTGGTCCGTGGCGTCATGGATCATATTGACGAGGTTCATGCGCGCACCCCATCACGCCGCGCGGGCCCGATCAAGCGGCCGCCCTCAGCCCACAGGATCGGCCCCATGCCCTGGACCTATCTTGCCCAGGCCGGCCTTCTGAAGGTCGTCTGGGCGACGCCTCTCAAGGCCAGCGAAGGCTTCAGCCATGCGGGCTATGCCGTCCCAACGGCCCTGGCCGCAGCGGCCAGCTTCCTGCTCTTTGGCCTCGCCATGAAGGATCTGCCGCTTGGCACGGCCCATTCCGTCTGGGTCGGCATCGGGGGGGCGTCGGCGCCGTGATCGTCGGCATCGTCTGGTCCGGCGATCCCGCAACGCGCCCCGTCTGGGCGGTATCGCCTTGATCTTAGGCGGCTTGGCCCTTCTTCGGATCACCTCCTGACATGCGACCGGCGCCCCCCTTGCCATCGCGGACCGACGTCCGTCTAATCCCGCGGCGCACACCCGCCCCTCCTACGCCGCATCGGAGGGGACCTCCCGGGCGGACCGGTATCGCGGCGGGCCAGACCAATGGAGATCCCCTTCCGCCTGAACGGCGACGAGGTTACCGCCACGACCGACGACCCCACGACCACGCTGCTCGACTGGCTCCGCGAGAGCGGCCTCACCGGCACCAAAGAGGGCTGCAACGAAGGCGATTGCGGCGCCTGCTCGGTTATCGTCACCGGCGCCGACGGCCCCAAGGCGCTGAACGCTTGCATCCTGTTTCTGCCGCAACTGGCCGGCAAAGCCGTCCGCACCGTCGAAGGCATCGCGGCCCCCGATGGCGCGCTCCACCCGGTCCAGCAGGCCATGATCGACCACCACGGCTCGCAATGCG
>JBCDCW010000014.1:0-24746 GCA_039180995.1 Pseudomonadota bacterium | reverse complement strand
TTTTCGGCGACCTCCGAGAAGAGCTTGCCCAGGGCGCCCATGGTATGCAGCGCGATGGCGATCATGGCCGGGACCGGGCCGCCGCCCAGGACGAAGATCAGGACCAGGGCGATGACGATGTCGGGGATGGCCCGCAACGTGTCGAGCAGGCGGCGGATCGGCGCGACGAGCCAGGGGATCGGCGCCAGGCCGCGGGTGACCAGGAAGGCCAGTGCGCCGCCGACGGCCGCGCCGATCAAAGTGGCGGCGGCGGCGATGTTGATCGTCTCGATCAGGGACGGGAGGTATTCGAGCAGGAAACCGGGGAGTTCGTCCGCGCGCTCGACGGCTTCGGTGACCACGTCGGCGGGGAAGTCGAAGATGTTGGGCAGACCTTGCAGGAAGCCGCCGGCGTTCCGGTCATTGGCGGTCAGGAAGCCCGCGACCAGGAGGAGGATGAACAGGGCCAGACCGATGCCATTCCACATCCGCTTGAGGCGGAGTTGGGCGGTGTAGGAGGCTTGGATATCGGTGGTGGTGATCGTCATGCACATCTACCCTGAAAAGCGGGCGAGGTCGTCAGACCCCGCCCCTGGGCGCCTCCTTGCGGAGGCGCGGTCGACGCTTAAGGGGGTCCGCTGGACCCCCTTTCGGGCGCGTTTCACCCACCGATTTCGCGGCGGCGCACTTCCACAATGGTGGTGTAGGCGTCGTGGGTGATGGGCTGGAAACCCGCGGTTTCGCCGGCGGCGACGCCGTAGGCGCAATCCTGGTCGGTCTCGATCAGATTGGCGACCAGGTCGGTCATCTTGGCCTTCACGTCGTCGGGCAGCGAGGAGCGCAGGACGATGGGGCCTTCGGGGATCGGTTCGGAGCGCCAGATTTCGACCAGGTCATTCATGTCGACGATGCCCGCATCGGAGGCGCGGCGCAGAGCGCCGGAATTGTAGCCGTCTTCCCAATCGCCCAGGCCGTCGGCCCAGGTCACGCCGCCATCCACGTCGCCGTTGGCGACCGCGACGATGGTTTGTTCGTGGCCGCCGGTGAACTTGACCTCACCGAAGAAGTCGCCGGAGTCCATGGTGGCGCCGGTGGCCTGGGGGATCTCGACCGACGGGATCAGGTAACCCGAGGTGGAGTTCGGGTCGCCGAAGCCGAAGACCTTGCCTTCCATGTCGTCCAGCGAGGTGATGCCGCTATCGGCGCGGGCGAAGCCGATGGAATGGTAGGAGAAGGAGCCGTCCAGGTTGGTCTTGACCAGCACCGGCTCGACCGCGTCCGGGTCCTGGAGGTGGATCGCGGCGTAGGACGAGGCGCCCAGCCAGGCCATGTCGAGCGTGCCACCCAGGAGGCCCTGGATCACGCCGTTGTAGTCGGCGGGCGTGAAGACGTTGACGTCGATGCCGCCCAGGGTTTCGGACGTGTAGTCGGCCAGGCACTGATTGGCCGTCAGGCGGTCTTGGGCGTTCTCGCCGCCGAGGACGCCGATGTTGAATTCGGAGATGGCGCTCTCGGCGAAGGCGGCGCCGGTCATGGCTGTGGTGGCGGCCAGGGCCAGAAGGGTCTTTTGCATGGGTCTCTCCCCTAGAGTTTGGCTGTGCCCCGAAGGGCGGGTTACACGTCAGACGGCGGCCTTGGCCCGGAGCGCCTGGGGCGCCGTCTCGGTGTCTCGGATTTCGGTGGAGGTGGCGGCCTCGGAGAAGTCCGCCCCCGCGCCGTAGATGTCGCGCGCCACGCCGGTGGTCAGCTGTTCGGGCGTACCGTCGAAGACGACCCGGCCGTCCCGCATGCCCACGACGCGGTCGCAATAGCGGCGCGCGGTGTCCAGCGTATGCAGGTTGCAGATGATGGTGCGGCCGTCCTGTTCGTGGATGTCGCGCAGGGATTGCATGACCACCTGGGCGTTCATCGGGTCGAGCGAGGCGATGGGCTCGTCGGCCAGGATGATCTTCGGGTCCTGCATCAGCGCGCGGGCGATGGCCACGCGCTGTTGCTGGCCGCCCGACAGGGCCTCGGCCCGCTTCGACGCGTGGTCCTGGATGCCGAGCCGGGCCAGGATGTCGATGGCGCGGTGGATATCCTCGCGCGGCCAGAGCGCGAAGAGCGCCCGCATGGTCGAGCGGCGGTTGAGGGTGCCGTGCAGGACGTTGGAGACGACGTCCATGCGGGGCACCAGGTTGAATTGCTGGAAGATCATCGCGCAATCGGCCTGCCAGTCGCGCGCGGCCTTGCCCCTGAGCGCGGTGATCTGGCGGTCGTCGAAGGTGATGTGGCCTTCGGTGGGGCGTTCCAGCAGATTGAGCATCCGCAGCATGGTCGATTTGCCTGCGCCCGAGCGGCCGATGATGCCGATCATGGTCGGGCGATCCACCGACAGAGAGACGGCATCCACGGCGGACGCGGCTCCGAACCGTTTGGTCAGGCTATGGATGCTCAGCATATGTGGGGAACCCCATCCCGTTTCCGATCCGGCAGATGCGGGGCGAGCGCAAAGGCAATGTGACGATTTGGAAACTGTTTCGTGACAGTCAGAGTGCCGGCGCCGGGCTGGCGGCGGCATCCAGAAGCGCCTGCAACGCCCGATGATCGCCGCGGTCGCGGGGGGTCATCAGGCAGGTTTCGTGCCGGTCCGCCATGTCGCGCACGGGGCGGGACACTAGCGGATCGTCCGGATGGGCTGCGTCTTCCAGGAAGAGGCCCACGCCGATGCCGTGTAGGATCGCTTCGCGCATGAGGGGGAAGGTGGTGGTCTGCATCACGGACATGGCGCTCTGGCCGGTTTCCTTGAACTTGGCGGCCACGACCCGGCGGGTGAATGACCCGCGTTCCGGCAGCAGCAAGGTTTGGGTCAGCACGTCGCGCAGGGTCAGATCGTGCCGCGCCGCCAAGGGATGATCGGCGCGTAGATAGGCGTGATAGGCCTGCCGCGCGACGACGCGCCGATCCCAATCGTCCAGGCGCGCGGGTTCGGTCACGATGGCCGCGTCGGCTTGCCGGTCGCGCATCATCCGCTGCGCGCTGGTCCAGTCGAGCAGGGCGAACTCGATCTCGACCCCCGGATGGCGGCGGCGCATGGCGGCGATGTAGTCCAGCGCCGGGCGCGGCGAATTGGCGATGATCCGCAGATGGCCGGATTCGAGCGCCGCCTCGGCCCCGATCCGTTCGGCCAAAGCGGTTTCGATCGCGGTCCAGCGGTCGGCTAAGTCATAGAGCGAGGCGCCCGCGCGCGTCAGGTCCAGCCCCGCGCGCCGGCGGGTCAGCAACGGGGCGCCCATTTCACGCTCCAACGCGGCCACGTGTTGGGACACGGCGGATTGGCTGATCCCCAACCGCTTGGCCGCCGCGCTGAAGCTGCCGGTGCGGGCGGCGGCGGCGAAGGCGCGGATGCGGTGGGCGTTGATCGACCGGTCGGGCATGGCGCACTCTCGCGTGCATAAGTCACTCTAATATGTCGTCACGGAATCGTTCGACAGGTCGCGTAAGCCGCCCTGGAACCGAAGCGGGAGCGTTCGATGGCAGAGGCGGCGGGTCTGACGTTGAGTGGGATCGTGAAGTCCTACGGCACGACGCCCGTCCTGCACGGGATCGACCTGGACGTGGCGCCAGGCGAATTCCTGACCCTGGTCGGCCCGTCGGGCTGCGGCAAGTCCACCTTGTTGCGGATCCTGGCAGGGTTGGAGGCGCCGGATGGTGGCGCGGTGTCCATCGCCGGGCGGGATGTGACGCAGATGCGGGCGGCGGACCGGAACCTGGCGATGGTGTTCCAGAGCTACGCGCTCTACCCCCATCTGACGGTGGCGCAGAACATGGCGACGCCCCTGCGGCTGCGGGATCTGACCCGGTGGCAGCGCCTGCCTTTGGTGGGCAATCTGCTATCGCGCCAGGCGCGCCGCCGGATCGGCGCGCGGGTGCGCGCGGTGGCCGAGATCTTGCAGATCGAGCCGCTGCTGGATCGCAAGCCCGGGCAATTGTCCGGCGGACAGCGGCAGCGCGTCGCGCTGGGCCGGGCCATGGTGCGCGACCCGGTGGCGTTCCTGATGGACGAGCCGCTGTCGAACCTGGACGCTGCCTTGCGGGTGCATATGCGGGCCGAACTGGCCGCGCTGCACCGGCGGCTGGGTCGGGCCTTCGTCTACGTGACCCATGACCAGGCCGAGGCGCTGACATTGTCGGACCGCATGGCGGTGATGCGGGGCGGGCGGCTTTTGCAGCTGGGCACGCCGGCGCAAGTCTATGGCGATCCGGTTTCGCTGGAGGTGGCGTCGTTCATCGGCTCGCCCCGGATCAACACCCTACCAGGCGAAATTCGGCGCGACGGGGCGGTCACCTGTATGGGCCTGCCGCTTGGCCTGCGCAGCGGTGCGGCGCCGGGCCCCGCGACGGTGGCGATCCGGCCCGAGCATCTGACGACGGGCGAGGGGTTCCTGTCGGGCACGCTGAATTATGCCGAAAACCTGGGCGCCGACATCTACTTGCATGTGCATCTGGGCGCGGAACACGAGGTCGTGCTGCGCGCGCCGGCGGGCTTGGCGACACCCGCGCCAGGGGCGCGGATATCCGTGGCGCGGGGCGGGGGCCTGCCATTACTCTTCGCGGCCGATGGCGCCCGGCTGCCCGCCACCCCGGCGGTCGAGGCGGTGGCATGACGGGCCGCGCGCATCTGTGGTTCGTCGGCCCCGCCCTGGTGCTGATGGTGCTGATCCTGCTGATGCCCATCGCGGTGGCGGCGGGCCTTAGCCTGACGGATTACGGTCTGGGCAATCGCAGCACCGACTGGGTCGGGCTGGCGAATTACGAACAGATTTTCACCCGCTCGGCCTACGAAAAGATGTTCGGCGCCACCTTCCGATACGTCGCGATCACCGTCCCCCTGTCGGTGGGGCTGGGCCTGGGGGCCGCTTTGCTGGTGCATTCGGTGGCCCGGTTCGGGGATATCTACAAGACGATCTATTTCCTGCCCGTCATGGCCTCGTTGGTGGCGATGGCCATCGTCTGGGAATTCACGCTGCATCCGACCATCGGGCTGGTGAACCGCACGTTGGAGCAGGGCTGCGGCACGTGGCTGGAGACGTGGGGCTGGTACGCCAATGGCTGCGCGCGGTCGTTCCCGCTGTGGTTCGGGGACCGGCAATACGCGCTGGGGTCGGTCGCATTCATCGGCGTGTGGCAGGCGTTCGGCTTCAACATGGTGCTGTATCTGGCCGGGCTGACGGGCATCCCGCGCGAGCTGTATCAGGCGGCCGAGGTGGACGGGGCCAAGTCGGCCTGGGACCGGTTCCGCCTGGTGACCTGGCCGATGCTGGGGCCGACGACGGTGTTTGTGGTGACGATCAGCTTCATCCGGTCGTTCCAGGTCTTCGATACGGTCGAGGCGATCTACGAGACCGGGGGCGGGCCGTCCCGGTCGGTCTATGTGATGATGTACGCCATCTACGAAAAGGCGGTGCGGCAGAACCTGATCGGGATCGGGGCCGCGATCACGATCATCTTCCTGGCCTTCGTCATGGTGCTGACCCTGCTACAACGGCGGCTGGTCGAGCGGCGGACGCATTATGTCTGACGCCGCCGCCGCCCGCGTGCCTGTCATCCGCTTCGGCTGGGTCGAGACTTTGAAGCATGTCGTCCTGATCTTGGGCGCGCTGGTCGTGCTGCTGCCGTTCTACGTCATGGTCAGTTACAGCTTCAAATCCCCGTCCGAGATCGAGGGCGCCCGCCAGACCGGCTTCTTCGGCGCGCAGGAGATGATGCTGGACGAACGCTGCGCCATCCGAGGCGCCCCGGACCGCAGCGACATCGCCGCGGCCGCGTCCGACCGCTTCCCGGGCGCGTCCGAGCGGGACATCGCGCGTCGCCTGACCGAGGAGGCGGAGGCCGCCTGCATGGCGCGGCCCGTGGTCTTCAACTATTCCACCGCCTTCCGCGAGGCGCCGCTGCTGCGCTACCTCTTGAACGGGGTGATCGTGACGGTGTCGATCTTCGTCCTTCAGGTGATCGTCGCGCTGCCCTGCGCCTATGCCCTGGCCAAGCTGCGCTTTTGGGGGCGGGAGGCGGTCTTCGGCCTGGTGCTGTTCTGTCTTCTGATCCCGGTCCATGCCATTGCGCTGCCGCTCTATATCGGGCTGTCCCATCTGGGGCTGACGAACACCTATGCCGCCCTCATCATCCCTTGGACGATCTCGGTCTTTGGTATCTTCCTGATGCGGCAATTCTTCATGACCGTGCCCGACGACCTGATCGACGCCGCCCGGATGGACGGCATGTCGGAATATTCCATCGTTTGGAACGTCATGCTGCCCACCGCCATCCCCGCGCTGCTGGCCTTCGGCATCTTCAGCGTGGTGGCCCATTGGAACGATTATTTCTGGCCGCGCATCGTTATCACCGGCGACCGCAGCCTGTTCACCCCGCCCTTGGGCCTGCGGGAGTTCAAGTCGGACATGGACGGCTCGATGTTCGGGCCGATGATGGCGACCGCTACGATCATCGTCACGCCCCTGATCGTGCTGTTCCTGATGGCCCAGCGCCGCTTCGTGGAAGGGATCACGATGACCGGAATGAAGTGAGGGGCGCGCCCCTCACCCCACCCATCCCGACAGGGATCGTCATGGGACGCAGGTCCAATCGCCAAACCAGACTGCGCCCGCAAACAGGAGAGAGACTGACATGACCCGACCGCTGACCGCAATGGCGCTGGCCCTGATGACCACCGCCGCGCAAGCCGATCAGATCGAGATCGACTTCGCCTATCCCTATTCGTCGCTGTTCGACGTGACCTATGAGCGGATCTTGCCGAAGTTCGAGGCGGCGCATCCCGGCATCAAGGTGAACGTCCGCGCCACCTACGAAAACTACGAGGACGGCACCAACACCATCCTGCGCGAATCCGCGGGCGGCGACCTGCCCGACGTGACCATGCAGGGCCTCAACCGCCAGGCCATCCTGGTCGAACGCGGCATCGCCCGCTCGCTGGAGCCGTTCATCGCCGAAGAGGCGGACTTCTCGAAGGACGGCTACAACCCGGCCATGCTGTCGCTGTCGACCTTCGGTCAGGCGGTGCACGGCCTGCCGTTCTCGGTCTCGCTGCCCGTCGGCTACTATAACATGGACCTGATGGCCGAGGCTGGGATCGAAAGCGCCGACGACCTGCCGGCCACCTGGGAAGATGTCGCCCAGACCTGCGAGGCGCTGATCGCGGCAGGTGTCGAGGTGCCGATGTTCTTCGGTTGGAACATCACGGGCAATTGGTTCTTGCAAGCGTTGATGTGGTCCCAAGGGCAGCCCTTGATGGATGGCAACGACTTCATGCTGGATACGCCGGAAGGGCTGCGGGCGTTGCAGACCATGGACATGCTGTTCGACCGTTGCCAGATGCCCAACTTCTCGACCACGGACGGGCAGGCGGCATTCACCGCCGGGGACGCGGCGATGATGTTTTGGTCCACGTCTTCGGTCGGCTCGGTCGAGCGCGGGAAGGCCGATTTCGAGTTTTTGACCCATGAATATCCCGGCCTGGACGGCGCCCCGGAAGGCCTGCCCGCGGGCGGCAACGCGGCGATGCTGGTTTCGGCTTCGGACGATCCGGCCGTGCTGGACGCGGCTTGGAAATGGCTGACCTTCATTACCTCGGGCGAGGGCGCCGCCGACGTGGCGCGGACCACGGGCTACATGCCGCCCAACTCGGCCGCCAATGAGATCATCCTGGCCGATTTCTACCAAGAAAACCCGACCAAGGCGACCGCCGTGCGCCAGATCGACCTGTTGTCGGATTGGCAGGCTTACCCGGGCGAGAACGGGTTGGCGATCACCGATGCGATCTATGCCGCCATCGAGGGGATCGTGACCGGCGAGTTCGAGGACATGGAGGAATTGCAGGCCGAGTTGACCGAAGAGGTGCAGGATCTGCTTCCTTCGGGCTCTTGACGGAAAGGCCTCTCCCCCGGATTGGGGGAGGGGCGTCTCCGGCGGATGCCTGGCCCCCGGGGACTTTTGAAACGACCGCGCGCGGTTCCGTTTTGCCGCGCCCCAAGATCGGAGAGCGGCCCATGAAGTTGATCCAATTGACCGACATCCATCTAACGGCGGCGGGCCAGACCATCGGCGGCCGGGATCCGAGCGCGAACTTGGACCGAGCGCTTGGCCACGCCCTGGCCCATCACGGCGATGCCGATGCGATCTTCATCACCGGCGATCTGTCCGACTGGGGAGATGCGGCGGATTACGAGGTTCTGCGCGCGCGTCTGACCTCGGTTCCGATGCCGGTGCATCTGGCCATCGGCAACCATGACGACAGGGCGACTTTCCGGGCGGTCTTTCCGGCGGTCGGGACGGGGCCTTTCGCCCAATACACCGCCGCGCTTCCCGGACATCTGGCAGTTGTCCTGGACACCTGGGAAGCGGGGACCCATGCGGGCAGCTTCTGCCAGGATCGGGCCGATTGGTTGGACGCGACGTTGCGGGCTGCGCAAGATCCGGTCTTGCTGTTTTTGCACCATAATCCCGTGCCGATGGGGATCGGCCCGATGGATCGGATCATGCTTCTGGACGCTGACAGGTTGGGCGCCGTCCTGGATCGCCATCCCGGCCGGGTCCGTCATATTTTCCATGGCCATTGCCACCTGCCGCTGGCCGGTAGTTTCCGGGGTATCCCGTTTTCGTCGCCGCGGGGCACCAACCACGCGGCCTGGCCGGATTTCGGCAACGCGGCGATGCTGGCGGGCTCGGACTTGCCGCAGGCCTATGCCGTGGCGTTGGTGGGCACGGATGGTGTTATGGTTCATATGGTCGAGTTCGGCTATGCCGGTCCGATCCGCCGCGAAGGCAGCCCGGACAAGGCGGATTGGGATCGTCTGACGATGGTGCGGTGATGGGCCGCTGTCCGGGCGGTCTTGGACGCGGAGCGGCCGGATACCTGGGTTGACGGCATCGAGCCGGATTGCGCCGAGATCAGGGGATGCCTATCGGGCGGTAGACGGGGCTTGCCGACGGTGGGGCCGGGACGGCGCTGGCTGGTCGGCGATCAATCGTCGGGAGGAGAGACGAGGATTGGGGAAAGTCGGCCCTGGCCTTTACCGCCCCGTTAAGTTGACGGCCGGTATCGTCGAAGCGGATGACACATTTTCGAGGGGGCGTTTCGTCTAAGGCTGAAGACTTCGGTCAGGAGGCGCGCGATCACTGACGATCGGGATGGGGAACGCCTGAATATGCGGCGTCATAATCCGACGTATTTGCAAGCGGTCAAGTTGAACGCCGCCGACATTTTTGCCGACGACGTCCCTGGGCACTAGACGAACCGAACACCGTCATTGACCATGGGCAACAACGCCACGATGCGACCGGATTGCGAGATTGCATTGGCCAGCGCCGGCGCCGATGGGGGCGTTCCCGGTTCCCCGATCCCGGTTGGGGCCTGGGTGGATGGGACGATATGCGTCTCGATCGCCCCGATATCCCGGATCCGCAGCGGTTCGTAATCGGGAAAGTTCGCCTGGTCCACGACGCCGCCGGTCAGCGTGATCTCGTCGCGCATGGCGTGACCGATGCCATACCCGACACCGCCTTCGACTTGGGCTTTTATGACATCCGGATTGACCGGAAGGCCGCAATCGACGGCGCAGGTGATCTTTTCGATCTTCACGCCCGACTCCGCATCGCCCGAGATCTCGACGACCTCTGCCACGTAGCTGCCGAACGATTTGTGAACGGCAATGCCTTGGGTGCGATCCGAAGGGGCATTCCCCCAAGCGGCTTTGTCGGCCGCCAAACGCAGCACCGCGGCCTTCCGAGCGGCGTCCGGTCCATCGCCGAGATGGGCCAGCCGGAACTCGACCGGATCGCGGCCTGCGGCGCGGGCGGCGGCATCCATCATGACCTCCATCGCATAGGCCGTATGCGTATGGCCGACCGAGCGCCACCAGAGCGTGCTGGTGGCTTTCTTGGTGTCGGTCAGGCCGACATGGAAGCCCGGAATGGTATAGGGCGTGTCCGCGACCCCCTCGACCGAAGAATGGTCAACGCCGTCATGGACGGAGAACGATTCGAACGCGGTCCCTTTCATGATGGATTGACCGGCGATCCTATGGTCCCAAGCGACGATCTCGCCATCCGCGGACAGCCCGACCCTCACCTTGTGACCAAAGGCCGGGCGGTAATAGCCCCCGCGGACATCGTCTTCGCGGCTCCAGACCAGTTTCACGGGCCGGGTCCGGTCGGTGATCACGAACGCCAATGCAGCTTCCACCTGATAATCCGCCGTCGGCGTCGCGCGGCGGCCGAAGGACCCGCCGGCCAGCATCGTGTTGATGCGCACCTTGTCCATCGGCAGCTCGAAGATTTCCGCCAAAGCCATATGCGGGCCGGTGGGGAATTGTGCCCCGTCGTGCAACGTCACGCCGCCGTCTTCGTCGGCCTGGATCGTGCAGTTCAGCGGCTCCATCGGGGCATGGGCGAGCAAGGGGAAATAGAACGTCTGCTCGACCACCTGGGCGGCCTGATCCATCGGGCCCGGGTCGTTCTGCAGGACGTTATATTCCGCCTCTCCGTCCAGCGCGGCAAGGATCTCGTCCTTGATCTGGGCGCTGTCGCGGGTTTCGGCCGCCGACAGATCCCATTCCACGCTCAGCGCATCGCGGGCCTGCATCGCGGCCCACGTGTTTTCGGCATAGACCGCAACGGCCGCATTGTTCGGCAACGTGGCCGCCCGGATGAAACCCTTGACTGTCTTCGCCTCGCTGTCGTCGAAGCTGGCGACCAAGCCACCGGTCTGCGGCGGTCGGGCCAGCATCGCGACCATCTGGTTCGGCAGAAACACGTCCATTGCGTAGAGTGCCGTGCCGTCGCCTTTGATCTTGCTATCCAGCCGCCGCACGTCGGGGTTGCCGATCAGGCGCCATTGATCCGGTGTCTTCAGAACCGGGTCCGTCGGCGCCTCCAATTGCGCCGCCGCCGCGACGAAATCGCCTAGGGGCGCCGGTTGACCCGCGCCGGTGACCATGCCGTCCACGATATCCAGCGTGCTGGCATCGACCCCCTGGGCTTGGGCGGCGGCGTCCAGGATCATGGCGCGCGCGGCGGCCCCGGCCGTGCGGTACTGCATGAACGAATTGGCCATGGCCGTGGACCCGCCGGTGCCTTGAAACTGGCCGAACGCCAGGTTGGCATAAAGCTCGGGGTTCGACGGTGCGAATTCATAGTCGATCTGGTCCATACCGACGCCGATTTCCTCGGCGATGAGGGTCGACAGGCCCGTGGCGGGACCTTGGCCCTTCTCGAAATGTTTGATGATCGCGATCACCCGGCCATCCGCGCCGACCTTCACGAAAGGATTGATCTGCGCACTGGCATTTCCAGCTGCTAACGCGCCATCGGTTCTGAGGCCGACGACCAGAACGGCCCCGGCCGCAGCCGCGCCCTGGAGAAATCCGCGGCGTGATGTGTTCAAGGTCATCAATCAGCCCTCCATGATCTCGGACGCGCGCTGAATGCCGGCGCGGATCCGTTGATAGGTGGCGCAACGACAGGCATTGCCGTCCATGTAGTCGTGGATTTCCTCGACGGTGGGTTTCGGATTTTCGGTCAGCAGACCGACGGCCGACATGACCTGCCCGGACTGGCAATAGCCGCATTGCACCACGTCCAATTCCGCCCAGGCTTGCTGGACGGCCGCGCCGGCCTTGGTCGCGCCAATCGCCTCGATCGTCGTGATCTCGGCACCTTCAAGATCGTCGATATAGGTCTGACAGGACCGGGTCGGATAGCCGTCCACATGCACCGTACAGGCCCCGCAGGACGCCACGCCGCATCCGAACTTGGTGCCCGTCATCTTCAACTCGTCCCGGATCACCCACAAAAGGGGCGTGCCCGGTTCGGCGTCGACCGTGTGTTCGACGCCATTCAGCTTCAGTACAAGGCTCATCGTCGACCTCCTGCTGGGATCAGAATCCTGTGGGTAAACTCGCCAGTTTACGCTAGGCGCGGATTTGACATCTGTAAAGCCGAGCGCCTAACCCGACCGGTGGATGGCTTGGGACAGGACGAGAACATGGAAGCGCCCGCCGGATCGGCCGAGGAAAAACGAGAGCAGATCTATCGGGCGGCGGTCATCGAGTTCCAAGACCGAGGGTTTCGGGATGCCAGCATGGATCGGATCTCGGCCCGGGCCGGTGCATCGAAGCGGACGGTCTACAGGTATTTTGAGAGCAAAGAGAAGCTTTTCCAGGAGCTTATGCGCCGGCACTGGAACCGGTTCGCCGCCAGCCTGGACGTGACCTACGAGACGGGCCGAGATATCCGAGATCAACTGACGGCCTTGGGGCAGGCCGAAGGTGCGTTGCTGACCTCGCACGAGGTCATGGCCATGACCCGCCTGGTCATGAGCGAAGTTCTGCGCAGTCCGGAACTGGTCGAAGAGAACCAGGAGAAGACCGATTTCCAGGCCGCTTTTGAAGCCATGCTGCGCGCGGCCACGGAAGACGGACAGTTGAGGATCGAGGATCCGAGAACGGCGGCCGAGGAATTTATCGCCCTGATCAAGGGGAAGGCTTTCTGGCCCGTCGTCTTCGGCGCGCCGCTGGTCTCGGCCGAGGAAATGAACAAGATCGTGGACAGTAGCGTCGAGATGATCATGAGCCGCTATGGCGCCTGACATCCCCCGGATTGCTGCGCCACCGATGTGCGGATTGGTCTGACCCGAAGAGGACTTGAAACGGTTATGTTGAGTCCGGCTGGTTGGCGGGGCCGATGCGCTGGATCTGCTGCGCGCCCATTCCGTCGGGGACCGTCCCGACATCGCCGTCGCGGCCCATGAATAGATCGGATCCCTCGCGGAGGCGGGTTTTGCGGCAAGTCTTGAGGACCGCATCGCGGTGAGCGATGCGATGTGTGCGGATATGATCCCGGCTCTCTGGGACTGGGTCAAGTACGAGGGCGGCCGGTACGGGATCCGCAGGATAGCGAGGCTAGAATGTTATTTTTGAACAATGACATCCTGCTTCCGATGGGTCGGAATCGGGATTGCATCAATGGCCGGTTCGCGGCGGTGGAGGCGGCGCATTCACATGGCCAGACGGCGATGCGGAAATTCCCGGAAGACGACTGGGCCCTGATCGCTGGAACGCCGATAATGGACGATGGGGAATGCATGCCGCACCACGCCAGCAGCGGGCAATGCGATGCTATCACCCATACGGGCGTGCAGGCTGTCGGCGCGGCTGGATGGCGGATCGGCCCTGCGCTTCGTGCTGTTGGTCGGCGCGGCGGCGGCAGTGATCGCGATGATGGTGCCCGTCACGCCCGCGGCCGAGCGGATGGCGGCGGGGGTGCCGCGCCTGGGCGGGCTGCTGGGGCGGATGTGGCCACCCGAGACCGACCCGGCCTTTCTGGCGCGGATGGGTTGGCGGCTGCTTGAGACGATGCAGATCGTACTGGCGGGGACGGTGCTGGGCATCGCGCTGTCTTTGCCGGTGGCGTGGTTGGCGGCGCGGGGGCTGACGCCGCTGCCTTGGGCAGCATTCGCGTTCAAGGGATTGATTTCGCTGTTTCGGACGGTGCCGGATCTCGTCTGGGCCCTGATCTTCGTGGTGACGGTGGGATTGGGCGCCGTGGCCGGGACGATGACGATCCTGGTGGATACGGTGGGCTTTTGCGGCCGGTTCGTCGCCGAAGCCATGGAGGATGCCGATGGGGCCCCGCAGGAGGCCTTGGTGGCCTTTGGAGCGCCAAGGGCCGCCGTGCTGATGGCCGCCGTGATCCCAGACGCGCTGCCGTCGATAACGGGGACCGCGCTTTTCGCTTTGGAAAAGGCCGTGCGGTCGTCCGTCGTGCTGGGACTGGTGGGCGCGGGCGGGATCGGGCAGGAATTGAAATCGGCCTTCGATCTGTTTCAATACCCGAAGGCGGCGACGATCATGATCGCGATCTTCGCCATTGTCTTGGCGATGGAATGGCTGACCGATCGCCTGCGCCGGAGATTGCAATGAGAGATTTGGGAGGCAGTGTGGCCATCACCGGGGCCAAGGTGATGCTGGACGAGGCCCTGGAAGAGGCGGACGTGCTGGTCGCGGATGGCCGGATCCAGAGCGTGGGACGAGGCGAGGCGGCGGAGCGAGTGATCGACGGGCGTGGTTTGATCCTGGCGCCCGCGTTGATCGATGTCCATGGCGATGCGTTCGAGCGGCAGGTGATGCCGCGCGACGGGGTGTTCGTGCCCTTGGAGACGGCGTTGATCGACACGGACCGGCAATTGGCGGCCAATGGGATCGCGACGGCCTATCACGCGCTGACCTTGGGGTGGGAGCCGGGCCTGCATTCGGTCCAGCGGGGGGCGGCGTTTCTGGACGGGTTGGCGGCGGTGGCGCCGCGTCTGACGGTCGAGAACCGGGTACAATTGCGGTGGGAGACCTTTGCGTTTGAGGCGTTGGAGGTGATCGCGCAAGCGTTGGCCGGGCCGCTGACGCCGTCGCTGGCGTTCAACGACCATACGTCGATGACCATGCGGGCCTTTGGCACGCCGATTCAGGCGCGGGGGTTCGAGCTGTCGCCGGATTTCGAGATCGCGGCGTTGGACGACGCGCGGTTGGTGCAGCGGACGGTGAAACATGCGCGGCGCGCGGGGTTGAGCCAGGACGCGTATGTCGCGCTGCTGGGCCGCGTGTGGGACCGGCGGGGCGACGTGCCGGGGATGATCCGCCGGGTGGCCGGGATGGCTGCGAAGGTGGGCGCGCCGATGCTGAGCCATGACGACACGACCGCCGAGACACGGGCCTTCTTCCGGGGTGTGGGGGCGGATGTGGCCGAGTTTCCCATGGTGATCGAGGCCGCGCGGGCCGCCCGCGCGGGCGGCGATGCGATCGTCTTCGGGGCGCCCAATGCGATGCGGGGCGGCAGCCATATCGGCTCTCTCTCGGCGGGGGACATGGTGGAAGACGGGCTCTGTGATGCGCTGGCTTCGGATTATTTCTACCCGTCGATGCATGCGGCTTTGGCGCGATTGGATGCCGACCGGCGGGCGCCGCGGCCAGCCCTGTGGTCGCTGGTCTCGGACGGGCCCGCCCGCGCCATGGGATTGGCCGACCGCGGCCGCATCGCGCCCGGGATGCGCGCGGATCTGGTGTTGGTCGACTGGCCCGACGCCGCGCCGCCCGCGATCTGCGCGACCTGGGTGGCGGGTCGCGCGGCCTATGCCGCGATGCCGTCCGGAGCGTGTGGATGAGACCTGCGAAGATCGGCGCTTGCTTGCCCGTTGCCGCAGTCGCGGATCACCGGGAGTGGCTGTTCGAGGCCGAGCGGGATCTGGAGATCCAGGATTTCATGGCCCATGCCAGCCTGACGAGCGACCGGGCGGAGACGGTCGCACGGGTTCGAGCGGCGCTGGGCTTGGTCGTCTGAGCGTCACGCCGCGTCGATCCGCAATGTGCCGTCATGCAGATAAACCGCTCGGTCGATGAGGCTTAGGTCCACGGGGTTCGGCAGACGCAGGTCGGTTTGTCCGGGGAGGCCAGCCGAGCCGTCGAAGCGGCGGTCGATTTGTGAGATCAGCAGCAGCGTCGCGCCGGTTTTGCGGACATACGCGTGCAGCGCCGCGACTTGGTCGGCCAGGGGCGGTTGGTCGCGGCGTTGGTCCAGCAATTGCAGATAATCGATCACCGCGAAGGTTGGGTCGGGACCAAGGCGGTCGATCACGTAGTCGGCGCAGATGTCGTCGGAGGTGTCGGTCTCGATCGAGGCGCGAGACCCGAAGTGATCGAGGCGGGTGCGAAGTTCTGCCGCGCCATAATCGAGGCTGAAAACCGCGGCACGGCGTCCGGCCTTGGCGGTCCGCTGTGCCAGGCTGAGGGCGACGCTGGTCTTGCCGTGGCCTGGGCGCGCGGCGATGAGACCGAGGGATCCGCGCGGCAAATGCGGCTGGATGCGGGCCGCGAGGGCGGGGATCGCGCGGGCCGTCAGGCGGGGCCAATCTGCATGGCCGTGGTCTTGGGCGATGCGGTCCAGCGCCGCGTGGAGCGGGATGCCTTCGGCACGGGACAGAGCGCGCGCTTGGCGCTTGAGAACGGGGATCGGAATGGGCACGAAACCTCCTCGCCCGGGGGACGCCCCTCCGCTGACGCCCGATCGGGCGGGGTGGTCGGATCGTTGGCCCTGCCGGTTGGCGGCTGCCTCTTGGCGGAGGAGAGAGGCCCGGGCCGGGCCTGCAACCAGGTTAACGGGTCGGCGCGGGACGTTCAATCGGTCGATGGAATGGGACTGATTTCGGGGTCGTGGTGCGCGGGTCCGAGGCTCGCACGGTGCGCTGCGCCTGTTGTCCATCGCGCGACGCCTCCCATCGGACCTGCTGGCGAAGCCGGTTCGCCAAGGCAATCTGCGCATCATCGCCGGGTCGGGCTGTGGCCTGGATCGATCATCAGGCGCGGCCGGATGACGTCGCTTCGGCTGACAGTTTTGCCAGGTCAGCCGACGTCGGTGACAGCCCCAAGGGTCCGGCTAAGATGGTCGATCAGGGCCCGAACACGGGCCGTTAGATGGCGTCCGGGCGGATAGACTGCGTGGAGGATCAGCCGGTCGGCTTCGTGCTCGTCAAGGATCACGACGAGGCGGCCATCCCGGAGGAAAGGGTCGGCCGTATAGAGCGGCATACGCCCGATCCCGAGGCCGCCCGCCGCCATGTTGGCCACCGCCAGGGGCGAATTGGCCCGAAAGCGTCCAGAAACGGCGACGTCGATCACGGCGCCATCCACCGAGAATGGCCAGCGGTCCCCGGTGCCAGACGTCATTTGCAGAAGGCAATCATGCGCGGCCAGGTCCGCCGGGACGCGCGGCCAGCCGCGCGCGGACAGATAGCCGGGCGCCGCGCAGCAGACGAGGCGCATATCCGCGAGCTTGCGCGCCACCAATGTCGCGCCGTCCCCCAGCCCGAAGCGCACCGCGAGGTCGAAACCCTGTTCGACGATGTTCACGTGATGGTCGGACAGGTGCAGATCCACCGACACATCGGGGTGCGCGGTAAGGAAGGGGTCCAGGGCGCGGGTCAGATGGGTGCTGCCGAAGCCGGTGGGTGCGGTCAGGCGGATGGTGCCGGCCAGTTCGGATTGGCGGGTCTGGACCACGCTTTCGAGTTCGTCGAATTGGTCCAGCAGCGGCCGACAGCGGAGCAGATAGGCCTCGCCGATCTCGGTCAGGTTGACCGAGCGGGTCGTGCGCCGCAGCAATTGCGTGCCGAGGCGCGCTTCCAATTGGCCGACATATTTGCTGGCGAGCTTGGCGCTGATCCCCAGGTGATCGGCGGCGCGGGTGAACGAGCCGGTTTGCGCAACGGCGGCGAAGGTTCGCATTCCGTCCACGATGTCCATGGGATTGCCGCCAAAATGTTCGTTATCATTCCATATTTTGGTATATTACACCTCAGATCGTCGCAACTTAGGATTGAGGCACCGCCGACATCATTCGGCCCTTCAGTCCCGAGGTTCCCATGACCACCCCCATCCGCATCCATTCTTTCGCCAAGTCGGGCCATGCCCATCGCGCCGTGCTGTTCGCCGCTTTGGCCGGGATCCCGCATGACGTGATCGAGGTCGATCTGGCAGGCGGTGCCAATCGCGCGCCCGAATTCCTGGCGATGAATCCGACCGGGCAGGTGCCGGTGATCGAGGACGGGGCCATTGTGGTCAGCGATTCCAACGCGATCCTCGTCTATCTGGCCAAAGCCTATGCCCCGGCTTGGCTGCCCGAGGATCCGGTCGGCGCGGCGGAGGTGCAGAAGTTTCTGACCCTCGCCGCTGGCGAGCAGGCCTTCGGCCCCGCCGCCGCCCGCCTCAACACCGTCTTCGGTGCGGCCAATCCCCAGGAATACTGCCAGGCGGTGTCGACGCGCTATCTGACCAAGATCGACGCCCATCTGGCGGGGCGCGACTTCTTGGTCGGGGACCGGCCGACCATCGCGGATGTGGCGCTTTACAGCTATACCGCACATGCGCCCGAAGGCGGCGTCTCGCTCGACCCCTATCCGAATGTCCGCCGCCTTCTTGCCAATGTGGAGGCGCTGCCGGGTTTCGTGGCCATGCCCGCCACGAAGGCCGGTCTTCTGGCCTGACCCGATCCGGAAAGGAGACGCGGCAATGTCCGAGACCAGCCCCTTCCACCCCGGCGAACGCGCGGCCCAGGCCCGCGCCGGGGTCGGCCCCGAGATTGCCGAGATCGGCGCGCGTTTCATTCGCGACGCCATGCCCGACCAACATCGCGCGCTTTTCGCGCAGTTGCCCTTTCTCGTGGTCGGCGCGGTCGATCCGCAGGGGCGCCCCTGGGCGTCGATCCTGAGTGGGGCGCCCGGTTTCGTCTCCAGCCGCGATGCGCGGCATCTGTCGGTCGCCGCGCGACCGCCGGAGGGCGATCCGCTGGCGGCCGGGGTGATTGCAGGCGCGTCGGTCGGTCTGCTGGGGATCGAACCCGCGACGCGGCGGCGCAACCGGTTGAACGCGCGGATTGATACGGTCGGCCCGGACGATCTGTCGCTGACGGTGGAGCAATCCTTCGGCAATTGCCCGCAATACATCCAGGCCCGCAGCTTTGCGCCTGCCAATGCCCGCCCAGGTCGGCCCGAGACGTTGACGACCCTCGACCCCGCCGCGCGCGCGGCTATCGCCGCCGCGGACACGTTCTTTGTGGCGAGCCATGCCCATGGGGGCGTCGATGTTTCGCATCGGGGCGGCCCTGCGGGGTTCGTGCGGGTGGAAGGCGATACGCTCACGATCCCGGACTTTTCGGGCAATCGGTTCTTCCAGACCCTGGGTAACCTGCTGGTGACGCCGCGCGCGGGGCTGCTATTTCCCGATTTTGCGACCGGTGACTTGCTCTCGCTCACCGGGACGACGGAGATTTTGTGGGATGGCGATCCAGACACCGACGCTTTCGACGGCGCGGAACGGGCTTGGCGCTTTACCGTTGTCCATGCGGTTCGCTTGCCTGCGGCGCTGCCGTTTCGCGCGGGCGCGGGGGAAGCGGCACCCGAGATCGGGGCCTTGGGCAGTTGGGACGAGGCGGTCAAGCGGAACGATGGCTGGCGGCCCTTTCGTGTCTGTCGCATCGTTGATGAGAGCAGCACCATCCGGTCCTTCCATCTGGCGCCCGACGATGGCGGGCCGCGGCGCGGCTTCCGCCCGGGTCAGTTCCTGACCATGCGATTGACGCCGGACGGGGCGGCGGCGCCGGTGATCCGGACCTATACGGTGTCGTCTGCACCGGGGGACGAAGGGTATCGGATCTCCGTCAAGCGAGACGGGCGCGTCTCGGGTCATTTGCACGACGCGATGGCTGAAGGCGATCGGATTGAGGTGAAGCCACCCGACGGGGGTTTCCACCTGAGCGAGACAGATCGGCCTGCCATCTTGCTGGCCGGAGGCGTGGGGATTACGCCGATGATCGCCATGGCCCGCTATGTCGCGGCGATGGGGCATCGACGCCTGCTGCACGTTTTCCACGCAACGAAGACCACGGCGGAACGCGCCTTCGCCGACGAGTTCCGGGCCTTGGAGGCGGCGAGTGGCGGGGTTATCCGCTATCTGCCGATCTTGAGCACGCCTGACCAGGGGGATGCAGAGGGGCGGGACTATGCCGCGGCGGGCCGTATCGACGCCGACCTGCTGCGCCGCCGCCTGCCCCTGGACGATTACGAGGTCTATCTGTGCGGACCGCCGGGCTTCATGCAGGCCACTTACGAGGCTTGTCGGACATTGGGCATCGCTGATGCCCGGATCTTCGCCGAGGCTTTTGGCCCGGCCTCGATCACCCGTCGCCCGGATGCGGGCAGCCCGGCCCCGATCCCAGAGGCCGACCGTGCCGCGATCACCTTCACCTCGGGCCCCGAGGTGGCGTGGTCCGATGGCGGCCCCACCCTGTTGGAGGCGGCGGAGGCCGCAGGTCTGGCCCCCGCCAAGTCTTGCCGGTCCGGGCGGTGCGGCACTTGTGCCGCCAAGTTGCTGAAGGGCAAGACCGTGTATCGGACAAAGCCGTCCGCCCGGCCCGACGATGGCGAAATCTTGGTCTGTTGTGCCGTACCCGCGCCCGGCACCGGCCCGATCGAAATCGACCTGTAGGAGAGAAGCCCATGACCCGTCCCCCGCTGCCGCCCTTCACCGAGGAGAGCGCCCGCCAGAAAATCCGGCTGGCCGAGGATGGCTGGAACGGTCGCGACCCCGCGAAGGTGGTGCTGGCCTATACCGAGGACACGCGCTGGCGGAACCGGGTTACTTTCGTCACCAGCCGCGCCGAAGCGCAGGCCTTCCTGACGCAGAAATGGGCGCGCGAATTGGAGTACCGGCTGATCAAGGAGCTTTGGGCGTTCACGGACAATCGGATCGCGATCCGATATGCTTATGAATGTCGGGACGCGCAGGGCAATTGGTTCCGGTCTTATGGCAACGAGAATTGGGCTTTCGCCCCAGACGGCTTGATGATGGAACGCCATGCGAGCATCAACGACCTGCCCATTCCCGAGGCCGACCGTCTGTTCCATTGGCCTCTGGGTCGGCGCCCGGACGATCATCCCGGGCTGAGCGATCTCGGCCTCTGAGACCGACGATGCGACCTGGCAGGCGGACCTGGGCGGACTTCGGCGGCACTGGGCTTGGATACCGGTTCAAGTTAGAGCGGTCTGTGAAACCAGGGTGGCTGGGCCTGCGGGGATCCATTGGGTCATCCGGCGCGGGGCCGACGGAAGCGGAAAATTGACCGCGATGCCTCTGGGTGCGGTAATCATATAACATGATCCGCAGGTCGCCCGGCGAGATGCCCGAGCCATGCCTTCCAAGCCACGGACGGCTTTGCGATCCGACGGGAAGCTGGCTAAGGTTTGGTGTCGTATCTGACGATTGCGGGCCGGGATGAACAGGGATTATCGAGTTGAGCAGGTCGGACAGAGCGATGATCGACGCTGATCGAGACGATTATTGGGTGAATGGATACTTGGAGGGGGGCGGTCGTACCGGGCCGGAACCTTGTCTGGTTCAGGATATGATCGAACCGGTGCAACCGCTGGATCGACAGTTCGGCGCCCATCCCCTCAAGACTGTCCCGGATGTGCTGGCCCCTGTCCTGTTTCCCGACGATGCCCCCGAGGCGGCCACCTATGCCGTCCTTGATGGCGCGTTGATCCCGTTCCTGACGGATCGCCTCGGGGTTTCGGGTCTGCCGCATGAGAGCCTGTTCCAAGACGCCGCGGCAGCGGAGATGGGCGATGTGGGTCCGTGGCTCGTCCGGCTGGACCAGGGTTCGGCCTTCGCGCGCGACATGTTCACCCATCTCGATGACCGGTCGCTTTGGGCTTTGAACCCTGGCATCTTGCTTCGGGCGACCGCCTCGTTTGAGGCGGTCCGGCGCCACTTGCGGCGGTTCGTGCGGATCCGAGACGCGCAAGGCCATTGGTTCTATTGGCGTTTCTACGACCCTGCCACGCTATCGCGATATCTCTCGGGACCGCCGATCCCGCGCACGACGCGCCTGCAATTCTTCGAGGGCGGCACGATCTCTGCGATCTTCTGTCGTTCGGATCGGGTCATGGCCATGTTTTCGGTGACGGATTCCGATCAGATCCAGCGGCAGCCGGTCGTGCTTCTCGATGAGGAACGCTTGTCGTTTCGGCTGATGATGCATGAACGCGAGGCGGACCGATTGGCGCGCGACCTGCATCGGACCCTGCCGGATATCTTGGGCGCGCGCACGCATCGGGAGAGCGTCGAGGTCTTGGCCGCCGCGTTAGTGCGCCTGGAATGCTACGGCTTCGACCGCGCCGGCGACCGGGAGATCATGGCAGCCTGGGATCTTGTTTACGGTCAGCCGTTCGAGACGCTGGACACGAGCGGTCAGTTACAGCAGCTCTGTGCGTCGACGGGCCGGTCGCAGGACCGTTTTGAGCGGATCATGGCGCGGATGGAAACCCTAACCCGCCAGGCAGGTGAGGAGCGATCATGAGCACGGTGCCGCATGACACGGGTCCGGATCGGACCGGATCTGGGTTGGGCCAGACGCTCGCCTCGCAGCTTCTGAATGCGGTGAACATCCCGCCATATGCAAAACAGGCTGCGTCGCTAGCGCTTCAGACGCTTCAGAATGGGGCTGCTCCGGATGCACGCAGTCTGATGTCGATGGGGGTTTCGGCGGCCCTGCCCGGTGGGGTTGCCGGGCAGGTCGTCGGGCTTGCCGCGAGCGCCGTCGCCGCGCAGGTCAGCACCGCCAGACATCAGGCGCGTGGTCGGGAATACGAGATCGTCGGTGAGGCGGATCCGGCCGTTTGCCCGTGCGAATATGTCGGTGTCGGTGTCCCGTTCGTGCCCGAAGACGAAGAGCTGGACCGGTTGGTGAGCGTCGATGTGGAGGCTCTGCCGACCAGCGACATGGTCTTGCCCGCCATTTCACCCAACGCCCCGATGACCGAGCAAGGCATGCTGGATGCCCTGGCCCGCAGCTATCCGCAGGAGGCTTGGCAGCTTCTTTACATTCTGGGGCCGTCCGGCGGTGGAGGGGGACTGGGATATCGGCTGGTTTTCCATGACAGCCAAGCGGATTATGACCGGATCGGCGGCGAGATGCAGGCGGTTCGCGATCGCTATGCATCGCCGTCGGCGCCGGGCGGAAACGCGCGGATTCAATCTCGGAACCGGAACAGAGAATTGGGTGCCTTGCGTACCGCGCGCGAGGATGGGCTGAACGACTGGCGCTTCGACGATGCCACCAAGGAACTGCATGTCTATACGTGGGCCGAAGGCGACATCTTCGGTGATCTTTGGCAGGATCGCGAACTGACCAACCAGGACGCTGCGGATCGTCTGCGCGATTTGATCGGACAACATTTCAACGGCGAAGAGACATTTTGGCAGACCACCGGCCGGGTGGCGATGGGTACCGGGTTGGTGGTGTTCGGGGCGGTGGACATATTCGCGGGCGTGACGCTGGCGACTGGGGGCACGGCCGCGACCGGCGGGCTGGGAGCGGCCGTGACCATCGGCGGCGGGCTGGCCCTGACGGCCATCGGGGCCGATCAGGTCGCCCAAGGCACCCGCATGCTGATCTCGCCCGACCCTCAGGATCATTACGGGCCCATCGGCGCGATCATCAACGAAGTCGGTCGGATGAGTGGCGGGGAAAGTGGCGCGCGCATCGCCGACAGGGCGTACATGGTCACGCAAGTTTTGGTCAGCCTCGGGGGCGCGATCCAGATGGCGCGGCTGGCCCGCGTGCCCGCAACGGGGGTGCGGGGCGCGAACATCGTCGGCGAAGCGCTTGAGAATGCGCCGCGGCAGATGGAGCTGCGTGGATTGGTTATCCGCGACTATCCGGTCAATCACTTCGGGCAAACAGCCCGTATCACACCGACGCTGACCGGTCGCGGCCTGGAAGTGAATATGCAGGGATCGCGCTTCCTTCTGCGCGAAGGCAACCACCTGCGCGAGGTCATGCGTGTCCTGCTTCGGTCGCGAACACTGGACGATATGGCATCGCGGATCGGGGCCGCAACCCGGCGGCTTCTGAAGCTGGGCGCACCGCGCATGACGGCCGCTCAGGCCCGCGCGATCTCGCGCGAAGCAGGAGAATACGGTGCCAGTGTCCGGCGCTTGTCCAACAGCCAATTCGATGCTCAGTTCGGGGCCCGGACCAATGCGGCTTTCAACAATCAGACGAATACCCTGCTGCTGAGAGAGGATGCCACCTACTACGAGGCGTTCCATGAATTGCAGCATGCCCGACACATGCATGAGATCGGGCCGGACGCCTACCGCGCGCTGGGCAATGGGGACTCGCGGATGCAGCGATACCTGAGGGAAAGATACGTCTATGACCGGCTTATGGAGAATGCGGACAACATCGGTATGTCCGCCGCCCAACGGGGCCACGCCACCGACTATGTCAATCGAGTGGCGCGCCGGGCGGGCGCCGGGTCGGATCTGCGGCTGCCGTCGAACGTCTCGATCTCGGATATCGAACGATACCGCAGCGCCGTGAATTCGCCGCCTCTGAGCCGTCAGGAGCGACAGCTTTTGCAGCGTCTGTGGGACTAATTGATGGGGTTGCCGCAGATGGACCAAAACACCCTTCTCGACCTGGCCAACCGGATCCGACGGCATGCCTATACCTGGGGTCAGAGCGAATTCTTTCTTGAAGACGGCCACGATCGGATGGTCGAGCCATTTCGAGGCGGTGCCTACGATCCGTTTCCGGGCGAGCCATCCTTCGAGGTGGGCCTGGCGACCGATATGGCCGACGTCATGGGGATCGAGACAGATGGCGATATCCTTCTCGTCTTCACGATGGACGGGCGCTACGCCAAGCTGGGGTGGGACCGGATGCCTTGGGTGATGGACCCAGAGGGTGACCGGCCTCGGATCTTTCGTCTGGACCGCCCGGAGGATGCGCAGAAGCCCTACGAAACGCATGGTTTCAACTAGGTCCGGCGATGTTGTCGACGTCGAGGCGCTTGGATCGTCCGGGGTCGCACGGCCGGATCGGCGTCTGCTCGGCAGCCGATATGGCGGGGGCGTTGGGGACCGAAACGCGGAGCGACACGCTGCTAATCTTAAGGTGCTGTCCACCGCGACGTCCGTCCTGTCGGCAGGGCGGGACCCAGCCCGACCGGCCGATGTCCATATGACCTGCGAACCTTGAAACAACCGGCAAGAGGAAACGGATAGCACTCCGATTTGCGCGGGGCAGCGGCCTGTCGAGTTTTGGGGTCCTCAATCGTAAGGCGTCGGTCCTCCTCGTTTCAGGACCGGGCGACTTGAGGAGCGCCC
>JBCDCW010000013.1:0-26404 GCA_039180995.1 Pseudomonadota bacterium | reverse complement strand
CCCCTCAGCCATGCGCGGGCGTTGTGTAATGGTAAGACCTCAGCCTTCCAAGCTGATGATACGGGTTCGATTCCCGTCGCCCGCTCCATTCCCTCGGATTTGTTGCGTCACCCGAATGATCGGCAGCACGAAGGTTGCGCTGGGCCCGGCTACAGCGCCCATGGCCGGATGGGCACCAGATCGAGAAGGTCGGCGGTACGAGGGCAGCTTAGATCGTGCAGACAATCCCGTAGAAAATCAGCTTAATCAGGTCGATGGCATTGGCCATGGGGGTTCCGGCCGGGGCTGCGGCATCCCGCGGCGCAGGGATCAAATCGGTCAAGGGCCCTGCGGCGGTGTCGATCTTGCACCCGGAAAGCACCACAGCTACCCCTAGGCGGACGACCGGAGGGACAATGGCCGACATCGCCAAGGAAGCGGATCGTGCCCGATCGAAGAAGATCGGCAGCTTGCGGGCGCTTGTGCCGTTTTTCGCACCCCATATGGGGATGGTGGCCGCAGCCGTGGCTGCTTTGGTCATCACGGCGTGCATTTCGCTGGTGTTGCCCTTGGCCGTGCGCCGCGTGGTGGACGGGTTCCAGACAGGCGATGCGGCCTTGCTGGACCAGTACTTCGTGGCGTCCCTGGGGATCGCGACGGCGTTGGCCATCGGGACGGGGCTTCGGTACTATCTGGTGACCCGGCTGGGCGAGCGGGTCGTGGCCGACATCCGCAAGGCGGTGTTCGACCGCATGATCCGCATGTCGCCGGATTTCTACGACAACATCCTGACGGGCGAGGTCCTATCGCGCATAACGACGGACACCACGTTGCTGTTGTCGGTGATCGGATCGTCGGTTTCGGTGGCGTTGCGCAACGTTCTGATTTTCATGGGCGGGATGGGCCTGATGCTGTGGACAGCGCCCAAGCTGTCGATGCTGGTCCTGCTGATCGTGCCCGCCGTGATCGTGCCGATCATTGTGTTGGGGCGACGGCTTCGGGAATTGTCGCGCGAGAACCAGGATTGGATCGCGCAATCATCCGGCAAGGCGTCGGAATGGCTTTTATCCGCGCAAACCGTCCAGGCTTATACGTTCGAGGGGGACGCGTCGGGCCGCTTCTCGGACGTGACCGAGGAGAGCTTTCGCTCGGCCCGGACGCGGATCCGGGTGAGGGCGATCATGACGATCATCGTGATCTTACTTACGTTCTCCGGGATCGTCGGCGTTCTCTGGATTGGCGCGCGGGACGTGCGGGCCGACGTGATGACCATCGGTGAACTGATCCAGTTCTTGATCTACGCGATCATGGTTGCAGGCGCGGTCGCGGCATTGTCAGAGATCATTGGCGAGTTGCAGCGGGCCGCGGGCGCGACCGAGCGCTTGGTGGAATTGCTGAACGCCGAAGACGCCGTGCACGATCCGGTGGCACCGGTGGCTTTGCCTGCAACGGAAACCGTGGCGTTTGAGGCTGTGTCCTTCCGTTATCCCGCGCGGCCCGAAACCAAGGCATTGGACGATGTGACGTTGGAAGTGGCACCGGGCGAGACGGTGGCCCTGGTGGGCCCGTCCGGCGCGGGCAAGTCGACGATTGTCCAGTTGCTACAGCGATTTTACGACCCTGATGAGGGGCGGATCACCATGGGCGGGGTGGATTTGCGCGACATGGCGCGGGCCGATTTCCGGTCGCGCATCGCGCTGGTGCCCCAGGACCCGGTCATCTTCGCGGCCTCGGCGCGCGACAACATCCGCTTCGGCGCGCCGGAGGCAACGGATCCCCAAGTCGAGGCGGCGGCCCAAGCGGCGGCGGCGCATGATTTCCTGACGGCGCTGCCGGAAGGTTACGACACCTATGTGGGCGAGCGGGGCGTGATGCTGTCGGGGGGGCAGAAGCAGCGGATCGCGATTGCCCGGGCCATCTTGCGAGACGCACCGATCCTGCTGCTGGACGAGGCGACAAGTGCCCTGGATGCCGAGAGCGAGCGGGCGGTGCAGGATGCGGTCGCGCGGCTGGCCGAGGGACGCACGACGATCATCGTGGCGCACCGATTGGCGACGGTGAAGCAGGCGGACCGGATCGTGGTGATGCAGGAGGGGCGGATCGCGGCGCAGGGGACGCATGACGTCCTGGTGGCGCAGGGTGGGCTCTATGCGCGGCTGGCGCGCTTGCAATTCACGGATGGGCTAGCCGCCGAATAGGGCACCCGCCACGTGCTGTTGTGCTTTCGTCTGATCGCCCGCGCCAGATCGTCCTTGGCGCTGATCCCGTCCATTTGGATGTCCGCGCACGGGCTCGGCATGCGAAGCAAGCAGGGCGACATGGAATTGTCGAGCCAAGCAACGGAATGGCCTTGATGTGGTAGGCCCGCGCAATGGCCTTGCTCCGCAGCGTCGCGCTTGCCCTTCTTCGGCTCCTCCGCCATCTATTTTGGACTTGATCGAGGGAGGGAGCTCTCGGCGGTACAGGGAGGGAACGGACATGGCGTCTTTCGCCAGCAAGCAGGATATCCTCGACATCGAGGCCGCCGAGCCGTGGGAAGCGGCACAGCCGGCGCAGACGCTTTATCAGTTGCTAACCCAGACCAAAGACGCCCATGGTGAGCGGCCGGCGTTATCTTACCAACTCTTTTCCGGCCCGAAGGACCCCGCCACCACGCTGACCTGGCGGCAGATGCATGGCGATGTCACGCGGGCGGCCAACATGCTGCGGGCGCTGGGTGTCGAGGAGACCGATACCGTCGCCTACGTCTTGCCCAATACCATCGAGACGGCCGTGGTCTTGCTGGCTGGGACGGTGGCGGGCATCGCGAACCCGATCAATCCGCTGTTGGAGGCCGAACAGATCGGCGCCATCCTGCGCGAAACCAAGGCCAAGGTCGTGGTGACGCTGCGCGCGTTTCCGAAGACCGATGTCGCCCAGAAGGTGGCGGGGGCCGTCGCTTTGGCGCCGCAGGTGGAAACCGTGCTGGAGGTGGATCTGCACGGTTACCTGACGGGTCTCAAAAAGCTGATCGTGCCGCTCGTTCGGCCCAAGAACGCGGTGTCGCACCATGCCAGGGTGCTCAGCTGGGCGGGCGAGATGGCGAAGTATCCCGCCGACAAGCTGGCCTTTGGCGATAGCGAGGCCGACAGGGTTGCCGCCTACTTCCACACCGGCGGGACGACCGGCATGCCCAAGGTCGCCCAGCACAAATATTCCGGCATGGTCTATAACGGTTGGATCGGTCACCGGCTGCTCTTCACCGAACACGATGTGATCCTGTGCCCGCTGCCGCTGTTCCACGTCTTCGCCTGCCACGTGATCCTGATGGCGGCGGTCGCATCGGGCGCCCACGTGGTCTTCCCGACGCCCCAGGGTTACCGGGGCGAGGGGGTTTTCGACAATATCTGGAAGCTGATCGAGCGTTGGAAAGTGACCTTCCTGATCACGGTACCCACGGCCATGTCGGCGATGATGCAACGGCCGGTGGATGCGGATGTCTCGTCCATCAAGACGGCCTTTTCAGGATCGTCGCCCTTGCCGGTCGAGCTGTTCAAGCGGTTCGAGCGGGAGACCGGCGTCACCGTGGTCGAAGGTTACGGCCTGACCGAGGCGACCTGCCTGGTCAGCTGCAACCCGGTGGATGGTGAGAAGAAAATCGGTTCGGTCGGGATCCCCTTCATGCATACCGAGGTTAAGATCCTCATGGACAAGGGCGACGGCCGGGTGGAATGCGGCGTGGACGAGGTGGGCGAAATCTGTATCGCGTCGCCGGGTGTCTTCGATGGCTCGACCTATACGGAGGCGGACAAGAACCACGATCTGTTCCACGAGGATCGCTATCTGCGGACCGGCGATCTGGGCCGTATGGATGCCGATGGTTATCTCTGGATCACCGGCCGCGCCAAGGATCTGATCATCCGCGGCGGCCACAATATCGACCCGGCCGAGATCGAGGAGGCATTGGCCGGACACGAGGCGGTGGCCATGGCGGGAGCCATCGGCCAGCCGGATGCCTTTGCGGGCGAATTGCCCTGCGCCTACGTGGAGTTGGTCGCCGGTGCGGCGGTCACGCCGGAGGCGCTACAGGCCCATTGTGAGTCCCATGTGCACGAACGCGCCGCACGGCCCAAACATATCGAGGTGTTGGCCGAGTTGCCGAAGACGGCCGTCGGCAAGGTTTTCAAGCCTGATCTGCGTAAGATGGCAATCACGCGGGTCTATAACGAGGCTCTGGCCAATGCCGAACTGAACGCGAAGGTCGTCGCCGTCGCAGAGGACAAGAAGCGGGGCCTGGTCGCCCATTTGGAAAAGACTGGCGACGTTGAAGAACGGGATGTGGTCGCCGTGATGGGCAATTACACGCGCCCTTGGGAGTGGAAGGCGTGAGTGGAGGCCAGGCGGCGTGAACAGGCGGATCATCGCTCCCGCGTTGCCGGGCCTAGGATAGAGGGCGGATTGGCCCGGAACGACAAAAGACGCCCACTTTCGCGGGCGTCCGAAGTTCCGCGTGGGGGCACGCGGTCGTCAGCTGGTGGTTCAGTCCAGCGCCACGAGTTCCGAGGCCGAGGATCGGCCGTCGCGGCCTTCTCGCATCTCGAACTCGACTTTCTGATTGTCGCGCAGCCCGGTGAGCCCCGCCCGCTCGACCGCCGAGATATGGACGAAAATGTCCTTCCCGCCGTCATCGGGGGCAATGAACCCGTAGCCTTTAGTTGTGTTGAACCATTTCACGGTGCCAGTGGCCATGACCGTGTCTCCTTAGTGATCGTCCCGCCCGCAACATCGCGACGGTATGGTAACCGGTAGCCGCAGTTATCCCTATGACCAATCGGCACATTTTTGAGCTATATCCACGGCTGTGAAGGTCAAGCGCGTGCCACAGCACGTCAGAAAGGGAACCGACGTGATCACATTGAACGGGTTGAAAACTTGCGACACCTGTCGCCGGGCGATGAAAGCGCTGACGGCAGCGGGCAAGACGGTCGAGTTGCGCGATCTGCGGGCCAGTCCGCCCAGCGTTGACGAGATCACGGCCTGGCGCGCGGTGTTCGGCGAAAGTCTTATGAATACGCGCTCCACCACTTGGCGCGGCCTGTCGGACGACGACCGTGCAGGCGATCCCGTCGCCGTGATGATGGCGCACCCGGCCTTGATCAAACGGCCTGTGATCACACGCGCTGGCGAAACACCATTGCTGGGATGGACGCCCGCAACGAAGGCGGAACTCGGCGTCTAACGGTCGCACCAGTGGTCTTGCAGCTTCCTTGCCCCTTGCGTCAAATTTGGGCCGACTGCGCGCCGATCAGGCGCGGGGCAGACGCAGAACGATATTGCGGTTGCCACGTTGGTAGCTGAGTTCGCTTTCGCCAATGGCGGTCACGCGACCCCGGTCCAGGCGATCACCGACCTCGACCTTGACGTACCGACCGTTCGACAACCGAACCAACGCCCGGCGGGCCGACGGGCGACCATAGGTCCCGATCAGATTGACTTGGTTGAGGCGGATCACATTCCGTTCGGTTGCTGCGCGGGCCACGTCGCCCCCGGCTGAGCGGACCTGCTGTCGGCCACTATCGGCCTGCCGTGCCGCAGGCGCGGCTGGCGCCGCGCTGGCCTGTTCGCGGCGGCGTTCGATCACACGCGCGGCCTCGCGCTCGACCGAGCGGGGCCGCAATCGTGGCCGCTCGGCTTGCGCAATGGCCAAGGGAGAAACGGGGCCGCCCTGCGCCGCCGCGATTTCCGCCGTCGATGCCAGAGAGGCCGCAGCGGCCTGGCTGGCCGCTTGGACGGCCGCATCGGCCTCGGCTTCGGCAGCCAGGCGTGCGGCTTCCACTGCGGCAGCTGCTTCCGCGGCGATGCGGGCGGCTTCGGCTTCCGCCTCGGCGGCGCGGCGGGCCGCTTCCTCGGCCGCGGCCTCCACTTCGGGTGGCCGGGGCTGGGGGCGGGTGCGGGACAGGATCGCCCGGGCTTCGGCGTCGAGACCGTCGTCGATGACCGGGGGCGTCTCGGTCTCTGGGGCCGCGCTCGCCTCCGTGTCGATTTCGACTTCCGGGTCCGGCTCAGGCGGGGCCAGATCGGCGGGTCGCGGGACCGGGCGCACACGGGATAGAACCTCTCGGCGGGCGATCTCCTGCGGCGAGAACGCCGTTTGAATTGGCGTGACGTCCACCGGGCGCCGTGTCGGCATCAGGTCCGGCCGTCCCAGGATCACGCGATAGCCGCCGGGTGCCAGGGCGCCGTCGGTGGTTGCGGCGACGAGTTCAATCCCGGTGTCCGTCTCGGGTTCGGTCGTGCTGTCCGCCTCGGCTACCGCATTGTCTGCAACCGACCCCTCGGTTGCCTCCTCGGCCTCGGGCGTCGGGGCTTCCAGTGGTTCGGCGTCGGTCGGAACCGGGGCGGGCGTCGTCAACCGGGCAAAGCTATCCGCCGGTGGGACGGCCCTGGGCAGCGCGGTGGTCTCCGAATTTGCCAAAGCAGGGTCGCCCTGGGCCACGACGATGGCGGGCGCGGCCGGTTCTGCCGGGGTGTCGGGTTGAGTCGGCGCCGGTTCGTCGGCGCCCTGGGCGCTGAACTGCTCCAACGGCGCGTCGTCGATACGTTCGGTCGCTTCGGGCTCTTCAGCCGTTCCGGCGATCTCGTCCGGGATTGGACCGGGCAGCGGCACGGGTGGTGTAACCAAGCTCTCGGTCGGCGCACCGGTCGGATTGTCTTGGGTGTCGGTCGACGACGGCAGCAGCGCGGCCAAGTCCGGTGCATCCGTCGTTGCATCTGACTGGGCGGCGGCGTCCGGCAAAGGCTCGGCCGTGGCGATGTCGGGCCCGGCGGTCGATGGCGTGTCCGGCACGATTTGGGGCAGCTCAGCGGTTTCGGCCTCCGGCTCGGGCGCGATGACCACATCGGGGTCCCGCAGAAGGGCTTCGGCTTCGGTCGGCGGCTCAATGGCGCGGTCCGTGCTGGCCACTTGATCGAGCGGCGCATCGCGGCCCGCACCCAACATGGACCAGAGTCCCACGCCCATCAGACCGGCAAGCAGCACCAGGGTCAGCACCAGTCCGGTTCCGATCCGAGGTCCTGACGGCTGCGCGGCCATCTCTCGGGCGAGGCCGGGAAGGGTTAGGGCCTGCGCTTCTTCCTGGCGTGCCGCTTCGACCTCGGGGTCTGACTCTGCGGGGCGTCTTGCGATCAGCGCTGCGATTCGGGATTGCGGCGCCTGTGCTTTGGAATTGGCGAGCCGATCCGGCTTTGCGGGGCTGTCCGTCTGCGGCGCGTCGGCATCCTTAATCGCCAAGAGCGGGGATAGACGGGCCGCGCGTGCGGCCCGCTCCCGCAGGCCGCCGTCCGGAGCCATGGCGGCAGGCGACGGTGATGGCGCGGCCTCAGATGGGGTGGCGGTCTTGAGCGGCGCTTCGACGGGGATGGTTGAGGTCGGCGGTTCTGGCGCCGTCCCCAGCGGTTTTCCTGCTGCCAGGCCGTCGCTCGGGGCAGGTGGGGCGGCGACAGGTTTCGACGGCGAGGCATCGGTCGAAGATGCCTTGGGTGGGGCGGTCGGTTTGCCGATCAGCGGTTCGTCCGGTGCGACCGCGCGGGGCGGGGGTGGGGGCGCAGCCGTTAGACGGGGCTTGATCCTGGACGGTGCGATCCGCTCGGCACTCAGGCCCGGCGCGGGCGCGCCGTGCCGCTGGGTCGAGAAACTCGGTTCCGCCCGAGCGGTCGGAGACTTCGCGGCGGCTGCGGGGGCGGACACCGACGCCGGAGCGGTCGGGGGCTGCTTTTCTGCCGCAGGCACCTTGGTGTCGGCCGGTGGCGCCTCGGGCGGCGTTATCGGCGCTGCGGCGGGGTGATCTTCAGATGCCGGTGCGTCCTTTTCGGACCCAGTTGCACATGCCACCTGGGCTCGATCTTCTGCCGGCGGTTCAGTGGTCGGGTCGAACTGCGCGGCATTCTCAGGTGTCACAGACGGCGGTTCGACCACGGGCGGTTCGGGCGCTTTGGGCAAAGGCGGAGCCGGAATGAGCTGGAATCCGTTGTCCAAGGCGAGGGTCACCGGCACCCCCCCCGTTAATTCTAGCGCGATCCCTGTCGCGCCAAGATCGGGCAAGCCCGGATAAATCGCCCGGTCGGGATTGGCCACCACGGCGATGGGTCGGAAACCATGATCGGCTGCGAAGGTCTCAGCTTCGAGAAGGGTTTCCAGAGCCACAACCGCGACCAGCAACCGGTCGCCGCGTTGGATAAAGTCGAAGGTGAGGTCGTCGACCTCGTAGGGCGTGCGTCCGCGCAGCAGCGACCGGATCGTCTCTTTCGGGCGGCGGTCGTCCCGTTCCAGCGACGTATAGAGCAACTGGCTGTCCGGAAGGATCAGGATCGAGGTGAAATCCGCCCCCGCCCTCGCCTCGGCCTTCTCGCGCAGGCGCGCCAGCGCGCCCGGAAGGTCGGGCGCATCCAGCCGCACCGTGCCCTCGCGCCACCACTTGCCCGCCTGCGGGTGATCTTCGGGCACGCGCGACAGGACGGCGATGCCGTCGAGAGAGAGGTCCAGGGCGATCTGCGGTGTCATACCCAAGGCTTTACATGCGGTTGGCGTGGTCGGGTAGGGGTGCGGTTGTTCCGACCCAGTGTAGGGCGGTGGATTGCTGGGCGCAAATCGGTCGTTTGGCGAGGTGCCAACCCGCCGGTTCCATTCCTGGGCCCCTTCGGACCCGTCGTCCGTGCCTTTGTTCCTCCGCCGGCCGGGCCAAGACCGCGCCGCAAGCCGGGGCCGCGGCGCGGCGGGTGCTCATTCGGCCGCCATGCTGGGCGCGGCTTTGGCCAGGGCTTGATCCAGATCGGCGATCAGGTCCTCCGCATCCTCGATCCCGATGGAGATGCGGACCACGTCCGGCCCCGCGCCCGCAGCCTCCTGCTGCTCGGGCGAGAGCTGGCGATGCGTCGTCGAGGCGGAGTGGATGCAGAGCGAGCGGGTGTCGCCCAAATTCGCCACATGCGAGAAGATCTCCACGCTGTCGATAAACTTGACGCAGGCGTCGTAGCCGCCCTTCAGAGCAAAGGTGAACAACCCGCCCGCACCCTTTGGGCAAACCGTCTTGGCCAGGTCATGATAGGGTGACGAGGGCAGGCCGGCATAGGTCACGCGGGCCACGGCCGGGTGACCTTCCAGCCAGGCGGCGACCGTCTCCGCATTGACGACATGACGATCCATCCGCAGCGACAGGGTCTCGATCCCCATCAGGGTGTAGTGGGCGGCCTGGGGGTTCATCGTCATGCCCAAATCGCGCAGACCGATGGCGATGCCGTGGAACGTAAAGGCCAGGTTGCCGAACGTCTCGTGGAACTTCAGACCGTGATAGGCGGGCTCCGCCTCGCTGAGCGACGGGAATTTCCCCGAGGCGGACCAGTCGAACTTGCCGGAATCCACGACGCAGCCACCGGTGACCGTTCCGTTGCCGGTCAGGTACTTGGTCGTGGAATGGACCACCAGGGTGGCCCCATGCTCGATGGGCCGCACCAGGTACGGCGTGGCCGACGTGTTGTCGATGATCAACGGCACGCCCGCCGCATCGGCCACGTCGGCGATGGCGCGAACGTCCATGATCCAGCCGCCGGGATTGGCGATGGCCTCGCCGAAGACGGCGCGGGTGTCGTCGTCGATGGCGTCGGCAACGGCTTTGGGGGCGTCGAAATCGACGAACTTGGCCGACCAGCCGAAGCGCTTGATGGTCTGACTGAACTGGGTGACCGTCCCGCCATAGAGCCGGGTCGATGCCACGATATTGCAGCCCGGTTGCATCAAAGGGAACAGCGCCATGATCTGTGCCGCGTGCCCGGACGAACAGCAGACGGCACCGACACCGCCCTCCAGCGTCGCGATACGCTCCTGTAGGACGGCCACAGTGGGGTTCGTGAGGCGGGAATAGATGAACCCCACCTCCTGTAGGTTGAACAGGGCGGCCGCATGGTCGGCATCGCGAAAGACGAAGGCGGTGGATTGGTAGATCGGCGTCTGCCGCGCGCCCGTGGCCGGATCGGGCCGGGCGCCCGCGTGGATCTGAAGCGTGTCGAAGCCGTATTGGCGGGTCTCGGTCATGGTGGGGTCCTCCTGGGCTGGCGGCATTATGCGGCCCGTCCCGCCTGGGGACCAGCCGCGATTAATCGGATCTTCATCGGCATCGGTTCAGATTGATGCCCGACGGTCCGGCGCTCCGCCCGACCCATTCGAGATGGATGATGGCCAGTACGATTTCCGGAACCAGCGGTGACGACAGTCTTGCCGGCAGCAGCGATGATGAACGCATCCAAGGCTTTGCCGGTGACGATACGATCGACGGTGGCGATGGCGAGGACACCCTGGAAGGCGGCGATGGTGCCGATTCCATAGATGGGGGCCGGGGACCAGACAGCATTTCCGGCGGGGACGGCGCCGACACGATCGACGGCGGCAGCCGGGCGGACACGATCGATGCGGGATCCGGCGCCGACCATGTGGAAGGGGGCAGTGGCGACGACAGCGTCGATCTTGGCGATGGCGACGATACATTCGGCAGTTTCGACAACGATTCCGGTAACGACACGATCTATGGCGGGGCAGGCAACGATTACATCGTCGGCGGGTCGGGCGATGATCGCGTCCATGGCGAAGATGGCGACGATACGTTGGTCGGCGGGTCTGGGGACGACACCGTCTATGGTGGGGCCGGATCGGATGTCATCTCCATCACCGAAGATCATGGGGTTGACGAGCTCTATGGCGGTGAAACCGGCACGGATTACGACGAATTGCGGTTCCACCATTGGGATATCGAGCAGGGCGTCAGAGTCACTTTCGACGGCTCCGGCTCCGGCAGTTACGACTTCTACGGGACGAGTGCGGCCGGCACATTCGCCGAGTTCGAGCAGGTCACCGGCACCAATCAAGACGATTCCATCGATGCCAGCGCCGATAGCGGTGGCATCACGCTCTCGGGCCGCGGGGGCGACGACACGCTTATCGGCGGATATGGCGATGACCTGATCGGCGGTGGCTCGGACGACGATTCGGTCGATGGCGGGGACGGTGACGACGCGATCTGGGGCGAGGACGGGCAAGACACCATCACGGGCGGCACGGGCGACGACACGCTGAGCGGCGGGGCCGGCGACGACCGGTTCGAGATCGAAGACGACGCAGATGCCGATACGATCGACGGCGGCGCGAGGTCGGACATCATCGCTTTCTCGGAGGCGCAGTCGAACCAAGGTGTCGAGGTGGTCTTCGACGGCACGGGATCGGGCGACTATACCTTCTATGGCGGGTCGGCCTCGGGCGAATTCGTATCCATCGAAGGGATCGAGGGGACGGATCACGCCGACAGCGTCGATGCCCGGTCCGATGCCGGAGGCGTTACGGTCGATGGCGGCGCTGGCGACGACACCCTGCGCGGCGGCACTGACGACGACAGCATAAGCGGCGGCAGCGGTCATGACAGTGTCGAGCTCGGTGATGGGGACGACACCTTCGGTGATTTCGGGACCGATGCGGGTGACGACACCATCTACGGCGGCGGCGGCGACGACGATATCATTGCTGGCCGCGGCGACGACGTCGTCTATGGCGGTGATGGTGACGACGACATATCCGGTGCCAGCGGCGACGATTATCTAGATGGCGGGTCCGGCTCGGATCGCCTCTATATGGCTGACAGCCAGAACCGGAATACGGTCCTCGGCGGTGAAGGCGGCTCCGACTTCGATCAATTGCTGTTTTACGATTATGCGGCGACCGATGGCGTGTCCGTCACCTTCGATGGCGATGGATCGGGAAGCTACGATTTCGTCGCGACCGACAGCGACGGGATCTTCGCCGAGTTCGAGCATGTCCAGGGAACCAAGCGTGCTGACACGATCGATGCCAGCGCCGATACGGCCGGGACATCCATTGATGGTGAGCGTGGCGATGACATCCTGACCGGCGGGCAAGGGGACGACACCATCGCCGGCGGCAGCGGCAACGACACCGTGCAGGGTGGGTCCGGAAACGACACTCTGACCGGCGACGCAGGGAATGACAGTCTTGTTGGCGGCACTGGAAACGACAGCCTCGATGGGGGCACTGGCAATGATACGCTCAATGGAGATGCGGGCGACGATACATTGGTCGGGGGTGCCGGAAACGACGTCCTGACAAGCGGCGATGGTCTGGATAGGATCGTTCTCGGCGACGGGTTCGGTGCCGATACGATCACGGATTTCGATCTCCGGATTGATTTGGATGAAACCGACTGGGACGAGCTGGACGTCTCGGCCTTCACCACGGGCTCCGGCCCTGGGGGCGCACTGGTCTTCGACGACATCGTGTTTGGCGATGATGGTGCTGGCAACGCCATGCTCACCTTCCCGGGGGGCGAATCCGTCGTCTTGCAGGGCGTCGCGCCGAGCCAACTTCAGAACCAGAGCCAGGCGAAATCGGCTGGCCTGCCCTGTTTCACGCCCGGCACGGCCATCGACACACCGGTCGGCCCCGTCCCGATCGAGCGGCTGCGGCCGGGCGATCTGGTCTGTACCCGTGATGACGGGCCACAACCCATCCTCTGGATCGGCAGCAGCATCGTCGGTTTCGCCAGATTGCGGGCCGAACCCCGCTTACTGCCTGTGCGCATCGCGGCGGGTGCTTTGGGCGCCCACGGCGCCATCACCGTCTCGCCTCAACATGGCTTGATCCTCTGCCATGGTGGGGAGGAACGGATGATCCGCGCGGCGGCCCTTGCCCGAATGCGCGGCGGACGGGCCCGCCGAGCCCTGGGGTGCCGCCAAGTGCGCTATCTCCACTTGATGTTAAGCCGTCATCAGGCGGTGCGGGCTGCCGGTCTTTGGTCCGAGACGTTCTATCCCGGGCGTTGGGCGCTCGCGGGGCTGGTCCCGGGCGCGCGCGCTTCGATCCTGCGTCTGATCCCCGCGCTGGGCGCCCAATCTGTGGATCACGCATATGGCGGCACCGTTCGGGCGGTGGTCGCCGGGGCGGACCTGCCGCCCGATTTGCGCGCGCTCGCCGCCGCTTGATCCCTGCGCGGGCTCGATGTGCCGGGCGACGCCCTTGACCCCAGTGGTCGGGTCTATAGGACGAAACCATAGCGGCGGAGGACGACCCATGGCCGGATTGATCAAGCGCCTCGTGACCTGGTGGGACGGCCAATCCCTTGGCACGCAATTGTTCACCTCGCGCAATGGCACCCGCGTGGGCGAGGACGATCAGGGCAACGTCTATTACCGCAACGCCGATGACAGTCGCCGATGGGTGATCTATGACGGCGACAACGATGCCACGCGCGTGGGCCCCGAATGGTACGGCTGGCTGCACCACACGTTCGAGAAACCCCCGACCGAGGATCCGGTTGTGCGCAAGGTCTGGGAAAAGCCCCACCATCCAAACCTCACCGGCTCTGATGGTGCATTTCTGCGGCCGGGATCCCTGCGCCGCGCCGATGTGAAGCCCCAGACCGATTACGAGGCGTGGAGCCCCGAATGATCCGCCTTGCCGTGGCGCTCTGCCTCGTGGCGTCGGCCGCGTTGGGCCAGGCCGTACAGACATCCATCGGTCAGGGCGCCGTCTTGCGGACATTGGATAGGGTATCGGGCGAGGTGATCGACGTCGAAATGGCGTCGGGCCAGACCATGGCCTACGGACCGCTTCAGGTCACGCTGCATGAATGCCGCTATCCCTCCGGCAACCCGTCCGGCGATGCCTTCGGCCTGCTGCAAGTGGTCGATGCCCGCGCCATCGAGGAACTCTTCGCCGGTTGGATGGTCGCCTCGTCCCCCGCGCTCAACGCGCTGGAGCATCCGCGCTACGATGTCTGGCTTCTCAGGTGCATCACCTCGGTCTGATCCGGTACGGGGCCCGTTAGTTGTGCGGGCTGGGCCAGGGCGTGACGCAGCTGGGCATGATATTGCACTCGCGGGATCTCGACGGCGCCGAGGCTGGCTAGATGGTCGGTCAGGAACTGCGTATCGAACAGCACGAACCCCCGCCGCCGAAGCAACGCCACCTGATAGGCCAACGCCACCTTCGATGCGTCGCGCCGACGCGAAAACATGCTTTCACCGAAGAAAGCCGCGCCTAGCGTGACACCATAGACCCCGCCGGCCAGGATCTGGCCGTCCCAGACCTCAAGCGAATGGGCATGACCCGCCCGGTGCAGCGCTCGATAGAGCCCGGCAATGGCGGGGTTGATCCAAGTCTCGTCCCGATCGGCGCAACCCTCCAGAACGCCATCGAAGTCGGCATTCAGCGTGATCCGGAATCGACCCCGACGGATCGTCTTTGCGAGGCTCCGGGATAGTCGGAAGCTGTCCAGGGGCAGCACACCGCGCCGCTCGGGGTCGACCCAGAAGATGTCGGGGTCATCGCGCGACTCCGCCATGGGAAACACCCCGGAGGCATAAGCCATCAGAAGCAGCTCTGACGTGATTTCGGGGGCGTCGCGCGGCATGCCATCAGTCTAGCCGCCCAGGCCGGGTCACCCAAGCCCAGACCGGCGGGCTATACCTCGATTGTGGTCGGCACCGGCGGCCCTGGGGCTGGATCGGGCGGGGGCGTCGCTTCCGGCGCCGCGGCCGGGGGACGGCTGCGCTGCCCCGGCGGCTTGTCGCATTCCTTGGCCACCGCCACGGCTTCGACGGCCGCCAGGCGCAAGTTTCCAGATTCAGAAACGAGTTCCGACGCTTCCCGCCCGATCAAGCTGGCCAAGGCTCCGGCGGGGCCGCCGATCATCACGCCCACGGCGCCTGCGACGATCCCGGTCGATGACCGCGGCGCTTCCTCGGCCTCGGCCCTCAAGGCCGCGCGCGAAGCGTCGAGGCCCCGGCAATCAATGGTCGAAAACCGGTCGGCAAATCCGTCGAAGGCCCGCGCGTCGCGACGGCTCGCGAAAAGCGCATCGCCAGGCGGTACCCCAATGGCGGAAGCCGCCTGGCCCGGGGGCGGCTCTTCGGTGCAAGCCGCCAAGGCAAGGGCCAAGACGAGGCCGGTTCGCTTAGCCAAGGGCCCTGTCCAACCAGGCTTCCAGCCAGTGGATCGTATAATCCCCCGACTGCACATCCGGGTCGTCTACCAGGTCCCGGAACAATGGCACCGTCGTGTCGATGCCGTCGATGATCAACTCGCCCAGCGACCGCCGCAGCCTTGCCAATGCCTCGGGCCGGTCGCGGCCATGGACGATCAGCTTTCCGATCAGCGAATCGTAATAAGGCGGGATGCGATAACCGTCATAGAGCGCGGAATCGATCCGAACCCCCAGGCCACCGGGGGCGTGGTATTGCGTGATCGTCCCAGGCGAGGGCGAGAAATTGGGTAGTTTCTCCGCATTCAAGCGAACCTCGATGGCGTGACCGTTGATCTGAAGCTCGTCCTGCTGGAAAGACATGGGCAAGCCCGATGCCACGCGGATCTGCTCGCGCACCAGGTCGACGCCGAAGATGGCTTCGGTGACCGGATGCTCGACCTGAAGACGGGTGTTCATCTCGATGAAGTAGAATTCGCCGTTTTCGTACAGGAACTCGATGGTTCCGGCACCGGCATAGTCGATCTTGGCCACGGCCTCGGCGCAGGTGCGACCGATCTCGGCTCGTTGCTCGGGCGTGATCGAGGGGCCGGGGGCTTCTTCGAAGACCTTCTGGTGTCGCCGCTGCAAAGAACAATCGCGTTCGCCCAGATGGACCGCACGCCCCTTGCCGTCGCCGAAGACCTGCACTTCGATATGCCGCGGCGTGCCCAGATACTTCTCCAGATAGACCTCGTCATTGCCGAAGGCCGACTTTGCCTCCGCCCGGGCGGTCCGGAAAGCGGTTTCCAGATCATCCGCCGTCTTCGCCAGCTTCATGCCCCGGCCGCCGCCACCGGCCGTCGCCTTGATGATGACCGGATACCCGATCTGCTCGGCCACGGCGCGCGCGTCTTCCATGGTCGGCACGCCTCCGTCCGAGCCGGGGACGCAGGGCACGCCCAACGTCTTCATCGTGTCCTTGGCAGTGATCTTGTCGCCCATGATGCGGATATGCTCCGCCGTCGGGCCGATGAAGGTGATGTTGTGGTCTTCCAGGACCTGCACGAAGGCTGCGTTTTCGCTCAGGAAACCGTAGCCCGGATGGATCGCCTCGGCCCCGGTGATTTCGCAGGCCGAGATGATGGCCGGGATCGACAGATAGCTCTGGGTGCCCGGAGCCGGGCCGATACAGATGCTCTCGTCGGCCATCCGCACATGCATTGCATCCGCATCCGCCGTGGAATGAACGGCCACGGCGGCAACACCCATTTCGCGTGCAGCGCGCACGACGCGGAGCGCGATTTCGCCGCGGTTCGCGATGAGGATTTTCTTGAACATGGGCTTAGCCCAGAATCACGAGGGGGGCGCCGTATTCGACGGGCGCGCCGTCTTCGACTAGGATGCGTTTCACCTTGCCGGCGCGGGGCGAGGGGATCTGGTTCATCGTCTTCATGGCTTCGACGATCAGGAGGGTCTGCCCCTCGGCCACGGTATCGCCGACCGAGATGAAAGCATCGGCGCCCGGTTCGGGCGCGAGATAGGCGGTGCCCACCATGGGCGACGTGACGGCGCCAGGATCCTGGGCCGGGTCTTCGGCCGGCCGCGTCTCGGCGGCGATCGGCGCTGCTGGCGCGGGGGCGGCGGCTTGGACCTGGACAGGCGCGGCGGTCGGAGCCGCGGCCGCGACATTGGCCTGCCGAGCGACGCGGACATCGAGGCTGTCATCGTCGCCATATTCCCGGCGGACTTCGAGCTCGCTCAGATCGTTGTCCCGCAGGAGTTCTGCCAGCGCCTTGATGAAGGCGACGTCGCTGTCATGTTTGCCGGTCATCTGTTTCCTCGCTGCCTCGTTCGACGCCATTAGCGCAGGTGGCAGGGGAGGGGAAGATGCCGGGTGCGTCGGGCTGCCTCAGGCGCGGCGGTCGAACTCCGCCTCGGGCGTCTCGATCGACCGGATCGTTTCCAGGTCGCCGGACAACTTGGGGATCGATCCCACCGGGACCGGAATGCGGACCAATGCTTCTTGTAGGGCTTCGTTGGCGGCGCGGCGGGCTTCTTCGGCTTCGCGCGCCTGGAGCTTTTCGTTTTGGGCGGTGTCCGGCGCGGGGCGACCGTCATGGCCGGGCCTGGAGTCGGACGTCGCGGTGACGGCGGGCACGGGCTGTACTGGTGGGATCTGCGCGCCGGTGGCGGTGGTCTCGCCCACGGCGCCGGGCTTGGCGGGCGGGCCTTCCGATGGGCGCAAGGCGGCGGGCATGGTGACTTGCGTCAACAGGCTGGCGCGGGCGGCGGCGGCCGGGGCCGTCGCGGGTGGCGACAGGGTTGGCAGAAAGGACATCGTCTTAGGCTCCTCTTAAAGGTCATAGAGCCCCCAACCCAAGATACCTTGGCAAAGCAGTCTTCGCCACGGATTTTGAAACGTCTGGTTAACACCTGGCGATGTAGATCGACCGGTTTTAGTCCTGGCCTCATCGGCCCTGATCGGGCCTCTTCGGCCGAGCCGGTATAGATCAGATGGCCAAGTATTCTGCGCGCAGGCTTTCGTCGCCCAAGACCTCGGCGGCAGTGCCGTCGAAGACAACGCCGCCGGTGTCCAGGATGACGGAGCGGTCGGCGAGTTCCAGGGCGCGCACCGCGTTTTGTTCGACCAGGATCGTAGTCATGCCCAATTTCTTGATTTCAATCAAGGTCTTCTCGATCTCGTCGACGATGACGGGGGCGAGGCCTTCATAGGGCTCATCAAGCAAAAGGACCTTCACGTCGCGGGCCAAGGCGCGGGCGATGGCGAGCATTTGCTGTTCGCCGCCGGAAAGGGTCACGCCCTCTTGCTTGCGGCGTTCGCCAAGCCTTGGAAAAAGTTCATAAAGTCGCTCCAGCGACCAGCCGATGGGCGGGGCGATCTGGGCGAGTTTCAGGTTTTCTTCGACTGTCAGGCCAGGGATGACGCGGCGATCTTCGGGAACAAGACCCAGACCGGTCTGCGAGGCCTCATGGGCTTGCATCAAGTGAAGTGGTTGATGGTCCAGCCAGATTTCGCCTTTGCGCAGTTCCGGATCGCCGACGCGGGCGCAGGTGCGCAGGGTGGAGGTCTTGCCCGCGCCGTTGCGACCCAGGAGTGCAAGGATTTCGCCCTCGTGGACGTTGAAGCTAATGCCTTGGACGATGTAGCTTTCGCCGTAATAGGCGTGGATATCGTGGACCGAGAAATAGGCGGGCGCGCTGGCGGCCTTGTTTCCCTCGCGGGTGAAGTCTGGCTTGACGTTCATGAGGATTTCTCCGGTTCTTCACAAATTGGGGTGGTTTTTGAGAGGGTTTCCCCAATTCGGACCTAATTTACTGCGGTGGTCGCTGTGCCTTCGCAGCCCTGTTACGCAGCATCGCCCTCGGGTCGAGCCCGAGGATGACAGGAGCGTCCCGCCCGGGGAGGACGGGTCCGGTGTCACGGATGACGGGACGGGGAGCGATGGCTTGCATGGATCAGTGTCCCGAGCTTTCGCCCAGGTAGGCCTCGCGCACCTTCGGGTGGCCCTTGATGTTTTCAGGCGTGTCTTCGACCAGGGGCGTGCCCTGAGCCAGCACTGTGATGCGTTCGGCGAGCGAGAAGACGACATGCATGTCGTGTTCGATGATGCAGATGGTGATGGGCCGCGACGCCTTGATCTCCTTCAGGAGGTCGATCGTGTTGTTGGTGTCGGCGCGGGCCATGCCGGCGGTGGGTTCGTCCAGAAGGAGCAGACGCGGTTCCTGGGCGAGGCACATGCCGATCTCGAGCCGGCGCTTGTCGCCGCGGGACATCGACGCCGCGTGCATGTTCCGCTTGTCGGCCATGTTCATGTCTTCGAGCATGTGTTCGGCCCGATCCACGATTTCCGCGTCATTCATCATCTGACCGTAGGCCTTCAGTGAGAACGAGCCGTCCCGCTTAGCGACGCAGGGGATCATCATGTTTTCCATGACCGATAGGTCGCCGAAGATCTCGGGCGTCTGGAAAACGCGGGAGATACCCATCTGGTTGATCTCGTGCGGCTTGCGGCCGAGGACCGATTGACCCTCGAACGAGACGGACCCGGTGTCGGGGATCAGCTTGCCGACCAGGCAGTTCAGCAGTGTGGATTTGCCCGCGCCGTTTGGGCCGATGATCGCGTGGACGGTGCCTTCGGCGACCGACAGGTTCACATCGCCGAGGGCCTGCAGGCCCCCAAAGCGCTTGCCGACGTTTTTGACTTCTAGGATGCCCATGGGCTCATTCCCCCGCGTGACGTTGGGCGGCGGCCTTGTCGGCCTCTGCCTTGGAGCCGCGGCGGAACAGGGCCGCGATCTTGGTGCCGCCCTGGACCAGCCCGCCGGGCAAGAAGATGACCACGGCCATGAACAGAAGGCCCAGGGTCAGGTGCCAGCCCTTGCCGACGAAGGGGTAGATCATGGTGACCATGACGTCGGTCCCCCAATCGGGCAGGAAGGCGAACCAGGCTTCCAGCGTGGATTTGTTGATCGTCGAGACGATGTTTTCCATGTATTTGATGAAGCCTGCGCCCAGGACCGGGCCGATCAAGGTGCCCGCGCCGCCGAGGATGGTCATCAACACGACTTCGCCCGACGCGGTCCAGAACATGCGTTCCGCGCCGACTTGGGTATCCATGGCCACCAGAAGGCCGCCAGCCAGGCCCGCATACATGCCCGAGATGACGAAGGCCGCCAGGGTGTAGGGCTTGGGCGAGATGCCTGTGTAGTTCAGCCGGTTCTGGTTGGACTTGACCGCGCGCAGCATCATGCCGAAGGGCGACCGGAAGATGCGGATCGACAGGTAGAAGGCGATCAACATGCAGAAAGCCGCGATGTAGTAGCCCGCGTTGAAGGTGAAGACCCAGGCGCCCATGACCATCTCGTAGCTGGCCGCCATGTCGAGACCGAAGAGGTTGGCGCGCGGCGTGGTGCCCGGCTCCAACGCCGCGTCGAGGATGCGAGGATCGAAGTATTGGAGCTGCATCCCCGTCTCGCCACCCGTGATCGGGGTGAGAACGGAATAGGCCAGGGCGAAGGACATCATCGCGAAGGCCAGCGTCAGGATCGAGAAATAGATGCCGGACCGCCGCAGCGAAATGAAGCCGACGAAGGTCGCGAAGAGACCCGCGACAATCATCGAGGCTAGGATCGACGGAATGACATTCAGGGTCAGGAGCTTCATGGCCCAGATGCCGGCATAGCTGCCCACGCCCAGGAATGCGGCGTGGCCGAAGCTGAGATAGCCGGTCAGGCCGAACAGGATGTTGAAGCCGATGGCGAAGATCCCGAAGATCACGAAGCGCTGCATCAGGTCGGGATAGCCCGCGTTGAACTGCGCCATCATCGAGCCTTCGGGGAAGGGATTCAGAAGGAACGGCGCCAGCATCGTCAGGGCAATGACCAAAAGGAAGAGACCGAAGTCTTTCTTCGTCAGGCCCAGGGTTCCGCCGCCCGCTTTCGCCGGGGCGGACGGGGTGGGCGCGATGGTGTCGGTGGTTTGGTCGGTCATGTCCTTAATCCTCCATCACGCCTTTGCGGCCCATCAGGCCACGGGGACGGGTCAGCAGCACGACGATGGCCACCAGGTAGATGATGATCTGGTTGATGCCGGGCAGCACGTCCAAGACCTGGGCCATGGAAGCAAAGGCTTCGATGACGCCCAGAAGAAAGCCCGCAAGGACGGCGCCGGGCAGCGAGCCCATGCCGCCGACGACGACCACGACGAAACTGAGGACCAAGAAGTCCATACCCATATGGTAATTCGGTGAATTGATGGGGGTGTACATCACCCCCGCCAACCCCGCGACGGCCGCCGCGATCCCGAACATGATGGTGAAGCGCTTGTCGATGTCGATGCCCAGCAGGGTGACCGTTTCGCGGTCGGCCATGCCGGCACGGACGACCATGCCGAAGGTGGTGAATTGCAGGAAGGCGAAGACACCGGCGATCAGGATGGCGGCGAAGAGGAAGTAGATCAGGCGCCAATAGGGGTAGACGATGGAGCCCGCGTCGAAGCCCAGCATGACGCCGAAGTCGAACGACCCGATGAAGGCGTCAGGGGCGGGCGTGGGGATCGGGTTGGCACCGTAGAAATACTTGATGATCTCCTGCAGGACGATGGCCAGGCCGAAGGTCACCAGGATCTGGTCGGCATGCGGGCGCTTGTAGAAGTGGCGGATGAGGCCGCGCTCCATGGCGACGCCGATACCGATCATCACGGGGATGGCGAACAGGATCGACAGCGGGACGGCCCAGTCGATGATGCCGGCGCCGACGGTCTCGCCGAAGATGTCGTAGATGTAAGGCACTTGCACTTCGAGCGGGTTGCCCAGGAAATCGGTGCGCGTCTCATCGACCACAGTGCGGGAGAGTTGCAGCAGGTTGGAAAAGGTGACGGCGCAGAAGGCGCCCAGCATGAACAGCGCGCCGTGGGCGAAGTTGACGACCCCGAGCGTGCCGAAGATCAGGGTCAGGCCAAGGGCGATCAGCGCGTAGGCGCTGCCCTTGTCCAGCCCGTTCAGGACTTGAAGGATGATGGCTTCCATGGGGGCCCCCGCCGCTGGCGTGTGAGGAAGCCGCCGCCCCGGACGGGGCGGCGGCGGATCAGGCGATCAGGCGCCCGGGTTGCAGGTGCCTAAGCTTCCACCGGCGAATTGCGGGTGGTCGGGCGGATAGGTGACCTGCTCGGCCGGGGTGGCCTCGACGATCTCGACCAGGTCGAATTCGTTTTCCGGATTCTCCTTGCCGCGCACGACGAGCACGTCCTTGAAGCACTGGTGGTCTTCGGCACGGTAGAGCGTGGGGCCGTTACCCAGGCCGTCGAACTCGAAGTCTTCCAGGGCCTCGACGACCGCGCAGGGGTTGAACGAGCCCGCGCGCTGCACCGCATCCGCATAGAGTAGGACCTGGGCATAGCCGGTATGGGCGGCCTGGGACGGCGGGAAGCCGTATTTCTGGCCGAAGCTCTGCACGAAGGCGTTGGTGCCGGTGTAGCGGCTCCCCAACTCGTTCTCCAACTTCCAATCCCAGGACTGCGAACCGACGATGCCGGCGATGTTTTCGCCTGCGCCGCGGGCCATCAGCTCGGAATAGAGCGGGACGATGATCTCGAACTGCTTGCCGCCGACTTCACGCTGGCGCAGGCCGAATTGCACGGCGTTGGTCAGCGAATTGACCATGTTGCCGCCGTAATGGTTCAGGACCAGGACGTCGGCATCCGATTGCAGAACCGGCGCGATGTAGGACGAGAAGTCGGTCTGCGTCAGGGGCGTCAGCACGGTGTTCACCGTTTCCCAGCCCAGGGCTTCGGTGGATTCGCGGACCGCCTGTTCGGTGGTGTAGCCCCAGTTGTAATCGGCCGTCAGGTGATACGCCTTGCGGTCATTGCCGTAGAGACCTTCCAGGATCGGGGCCAGGGCGGCGCCGGACATGTAGGAGTTGAAGAAGTGGCGGAAGCCGTTGGCCTTCTTGTCCTTGCCGGTGGTGTCGTTGGCATGGGTCAGGCCGGCCATGAAGATCACGCCCGCTTCCTGGCAGAGCGCTTGAACGGCCACGGCCACGCCCGAGGACGAGCCGCCGGTGACCATGATGGCGCCGTCCTTTTCGATCATCGACCGGGCGGAGGCGCGGGCGGCGTCGGATTTGGTCTGGGTGTCGCCGGTCACGAATTCGACCCGCTTACCCAGGATGCCGGTGCCATCGAGTTCCTTGGACGAGAAGGTGGGCATCATGCCGCCATCGCCGTCGCCGTTGATATGTTCGACGGCCAGTTCAAAGGCGCGCAGCTGATCGGCGCCTTCATCGGCATAGGGGCCGGATTGGGGAACGTTGAAGCCCAGGGTGACAGTGTCGCCCTGGGGCGCGTTGGTGAAGCCGGTATGCCCGTCGGCCCAGACGGCCGAGGTGAAAATCGTTGGCGTGGCGAGGCCCGCGCCCGCGACGGCACCCGTTCGCAACACACCGCGGCGGGTGAGGTTCGATTTGGTCATGTAGACCCTCCCTGGTTCTGTGGGACCCGTCCCCCTCTCTCCCAGGGGTGTGGGTCGGACCCATCGCGTTGACAGGCATCCCTTACTATCGGGGGAGGTGTGAAAACGGATCAATAAGGGACTGACGCGGCGCCGGAAAATTTGTAAACGCCGTGACAAGGTCGTGATCGGATCTGTAAATCGCTTTGCGCGCGGTCGCAGCATGGCGATTTCGCGGATGCGGCAAGACCTTGAGGAGTCACGGGAGTCGACCATGGCCAAAGCCGTCCCTACTGGCGCACGGATCCGCGAGCGGCGCCTGGGCGCGAAGGTTGCCCAGGCCGCCTTGGCGCGCGAGGCTGGGATTTCGCCCTCTTATCTGAACTTGATCGAGCATGACCGGCGCCCCATCGGGGGCGCGCTGCTGAACCGGATCGCCGATATCCTGGCGGTGCCGCTGGCTGCTTTGTCGGAGGATTCGGACGAGGCCGTGGTGGCCGCGCTGCGCGCCGCGGGCGCCGCCCAAGGATTGCGGGACGATGTCCTGGACGAGGCGGCCGCCATCGTGCGCCGTCACCCGGACTGGGCCGCGGCCTTCGTTGCTCAGGCGGACAGCCTGGCGGCGCAGGCGCGGACCATCGAGGCGCTGTCCGACCGGCTGACCAACGATCCGACCTTGGCCGATGCGCTGCATGAATTGTTGTCGACGGTGTCGGTGGTGCGGTCGACGGCGGCGATCCTGGCGCAGACGCCGGATATCGACCGCAACTGGCTGGGCCGGTTCCACGCCAACCTGGATACCGACAGCCGTCGTTTGGCCGAAGGGGCCGAGGCCGTGGTGAGCTACTTCGACCGCGAGGATGCGGGCGATGGCAGCGGCCTGCTGCCGGCCGAGATCGCGGCGCGGTTTCTCGACGGCCCGGTCTTCGACCGGTTGGAGACCGACGGCATCGCGGCCATCCCCGATTTGGTGGCCGGGTTGGAAGACCGCGTGGCGGCCGGCCTCGCCGGGGCGGCCCTGGCCGAGGCCGCGCGCGACGCGGCCCGGTTGCCGGCCGAGTTGGTGGATGCGGCGGAAACGCCCGAGGATCTGACCGAGGCCGCGGGCGGGGATCTGGCGCTGGTGCTGCGGCGCCTGGGGCGCCGAAAGCCAGGCCGCGGCTTGGTCGTCTGCGACGCGGCGGGCGCCATTCTCCACCGACGCGTGGTGCCGGGCTTTCCGCTGCCGGTGATGGGGGCGGGCTGCCCGCTTTGGCCGCTTTACGAGGCGCTGTCACAGCCGGGCCGCCCATTGCGGGTGTCGTTGACGACGCCGGATGGGGCCCGCTGGCGGGCCCATGCGGTGGCCCATGCCGAGGGGGCGGCGGGGTTCGACACGCCCCCGGTGTTGCGCGCGACGATGCTGCTGACGCGGGCCGATACCGCCCCGGCGGCGGCGGGCCGTCCGGTGGGGCCCAGCTGCCGCGTTTGCCCGCGCACCGGTTGCACGGCTCGGCGCGAGCCGTCGATCTTGTCGTCTTCCGCGTAAGGCGGGGCTGGACTTAAGGACCGTTGCGGAACAAAGTGACACATCCCCATGACCGGAAGGGAGGCCGGGCATGAATGACCGAGCTCTTCCAGGCCCACCCGGCCGCGTATTGCTGATCGAGGACGAGGCGAATATCGCGACCGCGATCGCGTTCATCCTGCAACGCGACGGTTGGCAGGTCTGGACCCATTGCGACGGCGCGACCGCGCTGGATGCGGTCGCGCGGCATGACCCGGATGTGGTCGTGCTGGACGTGATGTTGCCGGGGAAGTCGGGCTTCGACATCCTGGGCGCGATCCGCAGCGGCGCGCAGAAGGCGCTGCCGGTGCTGATGCTGACGGCCAAGGGTCAGGCACGCGACCGGGACCGGGCCGAGGCTCTGGGCGTCAACCAGTTCATGACGAAGCCGTTTTCCAATTCCGATCTGCTGGCAGCGGTGCGCGCCCTGGCCACCACGCCCGCCACCCGCTGAGCCATGGGGCCTGACCCCGACGCGCTGTCGAGCCCGGCGGCGACCGAGGCCCAGCGCCGGGCCCGTGCGCGCGAGCGGCGGGCGGATGCGGCGCGGCTGCTGCCGTTTCTGGGGGCGGCGCTGCTGCTGGCACCGGACCTGATCCTGTCGGGGCACCCGGCGGCCGAGGGTGCGACGGCCCCTTGGTTGAACTACCTTTTCGCGGCCTGGTTGGTGCTGATCGGCCTGGCGGCCTGGATCGCGCGGCTGCATCTGCGCGACGGCGGACCGGGCGGCGGCCCATGACGCTAACGCTGGATGTGTTGATCCTTGGTAGCTTGACCTATGCGGCGCTGCTGTTCACGGTCGCCTTCTGGGCCGAGCGGCGGGGCATGACGGGCATGTTGCGCGGACCGCTGGTCTATACGCTGTCGCTGTCGGTCTATTGCACGGCCTGGACGTTCTATGGCGCGGTCGGCTACGCGGCCCGGTCGGGCCTGGAATTCATGACGATCTATCTGGGTCCGACGCTGATCTTCGTGGGCTGGTGGTGGATCCTGCGCAAGCTCGTGCGGATTGGCCGGGCCGAGCGTGTGACCTCGATTGCCGACATCGTCTCGTCGCGCTATGGCAAGTCGAACGGCCTTGCGGTGCTGGTGACGGTCTTGGCCGTGGTGGGCACGACGCCCTATATCGCGCTGCAATTACAATCCATCACGCTCAGCTTCGCGGTCTTCGCGGCGCCAGGGACGGCGTCCGAGGATCTGACGGGCCTGGCCTTCTGGGTGGCAGCGGGGCTGGCGCTGTTCACCATCCTCTTCGGGACGCGCCGCCTGGATGCGGGCGAGCGGCATGACGGCATCGTCTCGGCCATCGCCTTGGAGGCGGTGGTCAAGCTGCTGGCGCTGTTGGCGGTGGGGGTCTTCGTAGTCTGGGGGTTGAATGGCGGTCTGCGGGCGACTGGCGATCTGATCGCCGCATCCGAAATCGCCGATTGGAGTGCGGCGCCCGGCCGCTGGGTGGGGTTGATCTTCGTCTCCGCCGCCGCGGTGATCTGCCTGCCGCGGATGTTCCAGGTCCTGGTGGTCGAGAATTCGGACGAGCGGCATCTCGCGACCGCGTCTTGGGCGTTTCCGCTATATTTGCTGGCCATGTGCATCTTCGTGGTGCCCATCGCGGTCACCGGGCTGGCGCGGATGCCCGACGGCGCCAATCCCGACCTGTTCGTGCTGACCCTGCCCTTGGCCGAAGGGCGCGACGGTCTGGCCATGCTGGCCTTCCTGGGCGGGTTTTCGTCGGCAACCTCCATGGTGATCGTGGCCTGCGTGGCGCTTGCGACGATGCTGTCGAACCATGTCGTCATGCCGATCTGGTTGGCGGGCCAGCCCCAGCGGCAGGCCACGATCTCGGGCGATGTGCGCGACGTGGTGCTGCGGGCGCGGCGGTTTTCCATCCTGCTCGTGATGCTGATGGGATATCT
>JBCDCW010000012.1:0-28967 GCA_039180995.1 Pseudomonadota bacterium | reverse complement strand
CTGATCGCAAGCCCGGAATTACGGTTGCCGATGACCGGAGCCAGCCCGACACTGGCCCGCCGGATCGACGAACTGATCGACGCAAGCGGGCGATAGCCTGCCGATCCGGCAGCCGCGCCGTTTCAGATTGGCTCAATTTACGCTAGATGCCAGGCATTGGCGCACATATATGCGCCATTAAGGCGTCGTGGCCGTCACGGCCACGTCACATGGACATGTTGAAGGGGCGCCATGCGCGACCGTCTCGATCCGCTGATTGCCGAACGGGCCCCCTGGCTCTACCGGGACACGATTCCGGCGAGTAGTGCGCGCGTCGTTTTGCATCGCCTGCTCGCCTATAAGCGGACCTGCGAAATCGGCGGCCACTATCTGCATCTCGACATCGACCATATCATGGCCGACCTGGCCCGCCGGATCGCCCGCCGCGTCACGCATAACGGTTTGGAAAACGTGCCACAGGACGGCCCCTGCCTGATCGTGGCGAACCATCCGACCGGGATTGCCGACGGGATCATCCTGCATGATCGGCTGATGAAGCGCCGGTCGGATATGTTCATCTACGCCAATAGCGACATCATCCGCGTCTTGCCGCCTTTCGCCGACATCGTGGTGCCGGTGGAATGGCGCGCCGAAAAGCGCACCGTGACCAAGACGCGCGAGACCATGAGCCAGACGCGCGCCGCCCTGGAGGCGGGCAGAATGGGCGTGATCTTCCCATCGGGCCGTCTGGCCAAGCGCCAGGGCCTGCGCCTGCATGAACGACCTTGGATGGCTTCGGCGGCGATGATCGCGCGGAAGTTCAAGCTGCCGGTGATCCCGGTTCATATCCGGGCGCGAAACTCGGCCCTGTTCTATGCCTTCGACGCGATCCATCCGACCTTGCGCGATATCACCTTGTTCCACGAGACGCTGAATAAGGACGTCCAACCCTATCACGTGACCTTCGGGCGCCCGATCGACGGGGCGACCCTGCCGAAGGATGCCAATCTCGGGATCGAGGTCCTGCGCGAAGCAACGCTGACGCTAGGCAACCAGCGCCACGGCGAGATCAAGCTCACCGAGACGCGCCCGGCTTTCAGATTGTTCCGCCCGCGCACAGCCTGAAGGCAAAGCGGCTGGGCGATTGGTACCAGCGTCTGGGGCGGAAACATGCGGCTTTGCTAACCAAGACGGCGTCCAAATGACGCGACGTCGAACGGCGGCGGACCGGCGCCATTGTTGACGCCTCACTCTGGCTAATTCCTTTGTTCGACAGCCGCTTGGAACATCTGCACCCCGCCTACGCCACGAACCCTGACTAAAAAGACATGTTGTCGTGAGCGGTCTGATAGGCGAAAAACCGCTCGTTGCCTGGGGAATGAGAACGCCAAAGCGCAGCATATCATTTCTGAATGTTTGTTTTAAGCATCTGTCCATTTTTGAATGTTGGGCTGGGCTCCTTTCGGGGCTCAGCCCTTCTTCATTGGGCGCGCCCCGCGCCGTCGGCCCAGGTCTCTCGTATGGGTGGCTATACTGCGCCCCCCGGCCGCGTGCCCCGCGCCTCTTCGGACGGGCCGGGCCAAAACGACGAACGCCGCTCCGGGGGCGGCGTCATTGCTTTGGGGTGGTGCGGTCGAGACGGCATGAACGCTAATTTCAAGCGGTGCTAATGCGTCCTATCCCTATGATTTTTTGGATATAGTCTCATCTGCATGTTCCACTCGATCTTGCGATATCCCAAGGTATCGCGTTGCCTCTAGGGGATATTCTCTATCAGTCCGGGGAGGGATTTATTCAATGCACAAACTCACAGCCATCGCGATCAAAGGGCTGCCGCCGGGCAAGTGTGAGGATGTCTTGCAGCATGCCGCGGCGCTGGAACTCGATGTCGATCTGCAGGCGGTCCTGAAGGCAAAGGCGCCACTCGGTGCGCAGAGGCACACGGTGACGGCGGTCCCAAGCATGCCATGGCAGGACGTGCCAGGATTCTACGCAACTCTGCAGGATCCATCGCCAGTCAACCTGGCGCTGCGGCTCCTGATCTTGACCGGACTGCGGTCCCTGCCCGTTCGCTTCGCCCGTATCGACGAGGTCGAGGGTGATATCTGGACGGTGCCGGCGAAAAAGATGAAGGGTCGGCGCGGCAAGGTGGAGGCATTCCGCGTACCGCTGACCTCGAAAGTCCTGCGTGTGATCGAGCTCGCCAAAGTGTACGAGCGGAAAGGGCTATCTCCTTCATGCCCGCAAGACCTTGATCAGCGACGCAATGATGTCTCGGATGATGGAGCGTCTCGGACTCGCGGCGCGGCCGCATGGCTTCCGCTCCAGCCTGCTGACCTGGCTCGCCGAGGAGACCGAAGCGCCGCATGAGGTGGCTGAGGCGATGCTGGCTCACGTGAGCGACAGCAAGGTAGTCCGGAGTTAGTCGTCCCGCTCGGAACCTTTGTCGATCAATGATCAGCCACGTCCGAATTCAGGCGAGCCAGGCGTCCACGTAGAGGGCACCTCGGCTCGTGCGTTCGAGATCGGTAAAAACCCGGTAGGTCTCGCCAATCTCCGGCAGCGAGAGGATCGTCTCTGGCGCACCATCGGCCAAAATGGCCCCATCCCGCAACAAAACGAGCCGGTCGCAGAACTTGGCGGCCAGATTCAGGTCATGCAGCGCTGCCATCACGACGGGTTTCTTGCGGTCCATCTCGTGGCGGATCGAGGTCAGGATCGACAATTGATGGTGCAGATCCAACGCGCTCGTGGGTTCATCGAGCAGGACAATCTCGGGCGCACGCACGATCGTCTGGGCAACGGCCACCATCTGCGCCTGACCGCCGCTCAGATCTGCGATCCCGCGCGAGGCCAAATGCGATAGCCCCAGCGTGTTCAGCGTGTCCGAGACCCGGTCCAGATTGTCCGCTCTGACCCGCCACCCGGTGGTCTGTTTCAGAGCAAGAAGGACGCTCTCGAACACCGTCAACAGCGCGTTGCATCCGAACGCTTGGGGCATGTAGGCCACGCGCCGCGCGCGGTCGCGACGGCTGAGATGGCCGACATCTTCGCCTGCGATCCGGATCTGTCCCGACATGGGTCTGAGCAGGCCCGCGAGGGTTTTGAAGAGCGTCGATTTCCCAGAGGCGTTCGGCCCGATCAAGCCGACGAAAGCACCGCTCTGGATGTTTGGAACGGACACATCATGCAGCACCCGTCTTCGTCCGTAGCCGGCACAGAGGGCCTCGATATCCAGGCTCATGACAGCCTCTCCCGCCGCGCGCTCAGGATGATCGATACGAAGACCGGCACGCCGATCAACGAGGTGATGATGCCGATAGGATAGATGATCCCGGGCGTGATCGACTTGGAAATGAGCGATGTCAGCGACAGAACCAACGCGCCGACAAGGGCGGACAGGGGGACGAAGTACCGCTGATCCTCGCCGACGAGCAGTCTCGCGATATGCGGCCCGACAAGGCCGACAAAGCCGACGGTCCCGACGAAAGACACCGCCGTCGCCGCCAGAAGAGAGATGCAGATCAACATCTCGACCCGCAGGCGGGCGACATCGACACCCATGCTTTCTGCCGCGGCTTCGCCCATACGCAGCGCGGTCATCGGCCATGTCCGATAGAGGCTGAACGGGATCGCAACGCACAAGAGCAGCGTGCCCAGGCTGATCTTCTCCCAGCTCGCCCGCCCCAGCGAGCCCATCATCCAAAACACGATCCGCGCGATTTGGTCCTCGGATGCCATGTATTGCATCAAGGCCAAAAGCGCCGAGAACGTGAAGAAGATCGCGATCCCAAACAGGATCATCGTCTCAGACCCGACGCCCTTGAGCCGGGTGGCAAACAGGATGAAGCCGCAGGTGGCCAATGCGAAGACAAACGCGTTCGTCGTCACCAGAAGCGGACCGACCGCCGGGACCACCGAAAACCCCAGGACGATGGCGAGGGACGCGCCAAAGCTTGCCGCGGCCGAGACGCCAAGCGTGAACGGTTCGGCCAGGGGGTTGTTGAGGATGGTCTGCATCTGCGCGCCCGCGACGGCCAGCAAGGCCCCGACCAAGACCGCCGTCACCGCCACCGGCAAACGGTAGTCCCAGACGATGACCTTCAGCCGTGGCCCGTGGGACATCGGGTCGGCGAACACCTCGGCCACGGTCGACAGCGAATAGTTTCCAGGCCCGGTCGCCACGTCCAGAAAGAAGCTCGCCGCCAACAAGCCGGACACGAGCGCAATCATCGCGTAGCGGCGCGCGACCTGCGACGCGTAGCCCTGCCGCATCTCTGCGGCATTCGCATCTAAGCTCATGTGATTGCCCTCGGAGAATGGAGAGGCCCCGCCGCCAAAACGGCGAGGCCGATGAAGCGGGCCTCTTAACCACCCGTTTCGAGACTGCCCCAGAAGACGCCGGAATACTCGATGGGCAGGAAGCGTTCATGCAGGTCCCGCATCGTCGCATCCGGGTCCAGGTCTTCGAACAATTCTGGATGGATCCACTTGGCAAAGGCTTGCATGGCGACGAAGTGGTAGGGGCTGTTGTAGAACTGGTGATAGACGGAGTGGAACCGCCCGGCTTTGACCGCCGTCAGGTCAGACCAACCTTCGCGGGCGGCCAAGCCACCAAGCCGCTCCTGCACGACCTCGGGCGTGGCTTCGTATCCGAACAACACTGCCGTGGTCTCAGGCTTATATTCCGACCAGTTCGCTCCCGTGCCGATAATGACATCCGGATCCTCGGCGAAGATCGCCTCAAGGCTGACCGACGTGGCGAAGCCGGGGAATTTCAACGATCCCCAATTTCGACCACCCGATTGGTCCACCAACCGGCCCAAATTCGCGGCGCCATAGGTGCGGCAGCACTCGTCCGGGTTATAGCCGGCTGCGTTCTCGATGAAGACGATCGGTCGATCTTCCATCGGAATGCCGGCCACGCGGCTGTAAATCTTCTTGATCTCCGCCTGGTAGTAATCGGTGAACGCGTCGGCTTCGTCCCGCCGGTCGAAAATCCGGCCCAGAAGCTGGATTGACGGCACGGTATTCGCGGTGGGATCTTGTCGGAAATCAATGAAGACCGTCGCGATGCCCGCCTCGTTCAGCTTCTCGATGATGCCACTTTCCTGGGCTTTCAGCAGGTTGCCCAAGTTCATCAGGACAACTTCGGTCCCCAGCGCGATCACGGCTTCCAGGTTCCACTCGTCCGCGTAGGGACTGCCAAAGCTTGGAAGGTCTTCCACTTCGGGGAAGGCGGCCGCATATTTGCGATAGGCGTCGGGATCAAAGTTGATCATGTCATTCTTCCAGCCGACGATCCGCTGGAATGGGTTGTCCTGATCAAGAAGCGCGATCGTGTAGATCATGCGGCCTTCGCCGATCACGACCTTGCTCGGATCGCGCTCCACGTCGACCGTTCGGCCGGCGATATCTGTGACAGTGATGGTCTCTGCATTGGCAAGCGTGGCGGACGCGACAGTCATCGCGATAGCTGCGGCAGCGGAGCAAAGACCCAGAGTCAGTGACCTGACATTCATGGGTCTCTCCTATTGGTTAGCGCGCCGCGGGTCTGGTGTGTCTGCGGGCGCGTCTTAAGCATTATTATCTGACTATAATTGTCAACAAATTGTTTGCATAGGTCCCGTACCAGCTTAGTAGAGGCATAATCTCGGCGGCGCTCCTGTTCGTTCTGGACCTCGTGCGCCACCTGTCGCCAGAGCCGGGGCGAGGTATCAACGTCGTCCTACAGAACCTGATGCGTCATGCTGGCGTGATCAGGGACCGTAGCCGCTATCGCGGTTCCCTTGGAGGTTCTTCCAGAGCCAGAGTCCCGAAATAGTTGGCCCCATTCCGTACAAACCATACTGCCCAGTTTCGCATCTGAATGGCCGAAAAAGGAGTCTAACATGAGCGATGAATTTATAGCCCAGACGGGAACGTTCAGCACGCCATACGCGAGTAGGTACTTGCAGCAACTCTGCAAGCACTTTGCCCACAAGGTCGAAGCGGAGCACACGCCGGAACAGGGCACTGCCGCGCTGCCACCCGGGCGAGCGGATATGACAGCCACGCCGGATATCTTGCGGATAACGGTTCGGGGTCGTGACCCGCAAGCCTTGGAGCAGGCGCGCCATATCATCGACAGTCATTTGGTGCGCTTTGCCCATCGCGAAGGTTTCAAGACAATGACCTGGTCCTGAACCCTGCTTCGATGATCCGCCATGGGATAGCATCCAACGCCGCTGCTGACCTCTGGTTGAAGCTCGGCCGCAACGGTGGTTGAACAAAGGAACCAGACCTTAGACACCGACAAGCCAGGCGCCCCCCAGCGACTTCAGGTGCAGCAAACCCGAAGGAACGCGCCATGAAAACACGGCATCTGCTATTCGTCGCCTGCCTCGTGCCATCTCAAGGTTTGGCCGACGGCATTTCGGTCGAGACAGTCAGCGGTTCGGTTTCTGTCCCGAGCAGCCCGGATACTGTCGTCGCCCTCGACTTGGCTGCAATCGATACCTTGGCCGCGCTCGGGGTCTCCATTTCGGGCGTTCCAGCCTTCACGCCACCCGCTTACCTGGGCCCGGCAATGGATGCAGCGGAGCCGGTGGGAAGTCTTTTCGAGCCGGATTTCGAAGCGCTCGCGGTTATGGCCCCGGACTTGATCATCGCGGGCGGGCGGTCCCAACGGATGGTCGAACCACTCTCGGAAATCGCCCCGACGATCGACATGACGATTTGGGGCGCTGATATGGTAGGCCAGGCACGGGAGCGCATCAGCGCTTACGGTGCTATTTTTGGCACCGAAGCGAAAGCAGACGCGCTTCTGACCGAGTTCGACGCCGCGCTCAGCGAGGCGCAGGCGGCGGTGGATGGCAAAGGCGATGCGCTGATTCTACTGACCAATGGCGGGACCGTTTCTGCATACGGAGATGACAGCCGGTTTGGCTGGCTGCACACCGAGTTGGGATTGCCCGAGGCCTATGCCGACATCACTGCGGAAACCCATGGCGAGGCGGTCTCATTCGAGTTCATCGCGGAAGTGGATCCCGATTGGATCTTGGTCATCGATCGAGGCGCGGCCATCGGTCAGGCTGGCGAGGCGGCCGCGGTCACGCTCGACAACCCCCTGGTCGCCGGCACCAAGGCCGGCCAGGCCGGTCAGATCGTTTATCTCGACAGCGCTCCGATTTACCTGGCGGCGGGCGGCGCCCAGGCCATGCAGATCACCATGGACGAGATCACGACGTCATTTGAGGGCGCAGATTAAGGGCCCCCGGCCTTGAAGGTAGCATGGCTTCTGGCCGGCGGATTGCTTGCGCTCGCGCTGGTGAGCGTCTCGACCGGCGCGACGAGTCTTTGGAACGGCAGCGTCGACCGCGATCTCCTTCTTGTGGTCAGCCGAGTGCCTCGCACCTGCGCGGCCATGCTTGCCGGGGCCGGACTTGCCCTGGCGGGTGTGGTGGTTCAGCAGACGGTTCAGAACAGGCTGGTCGAGCCGGGCCTGACCGGCACGCCGGAGGCGGCGATGCTTGGCCTATTGGCGGTCACGCTCTTGGCACCAGGCGCGGCGTTGGCAGCCAAGATGTCTTTCGCCGCCGCAGGAGCCCTGGTCGGCACCATCGGCTTCTTTGCCCTGTCTCGCTATGTTCCTCGCAAAGATCCCATGCTGCTGCCCTTGGTCGGCCTGATCTATGCCGGGATCCTGCAGGCCTCGCTCGTCTGGGCCGCATGGACCACCGACCTCATGCAATACATTTCCATCTGGGCCTCGGGGGAATTCTCAGGCGTGCTTCAAGGGCGATACGAATTGCTGTGGATCGTCGCATTTCTGGCGGTTGCCCTCTATGTCGCAGCCGACCGGATCACAATTTTGGGTCTGGGCGAGGATTATGCGAAGAGCCTCGGCCTCAATTACCGGCGGACGGTGTATCTGGGGCTGACCATCGTCGCGATCATGGTCGCGGTCGTCGTGGTGACGGTGGGCGCCATGCCCTTTGTTGGGCTCGTCGTTCCGAACATCGTCTCGCGCTGGCGCGGGGACATTCTGCGCCAGAACCTGCCGATCATCGCCGCCTTGGGGGCTGCGTTCGTCCTGGCTTCGGACGTCGTAGGGCGCCTCGTCCGCTGGCCCTACGAGATCCCGGCAGCCACGATTTTCGCCGTTCTCGGCGCCGCGTTGTTCCTATGGCTCCTGAACGCACCCAGGGCGAGGCCCCATGGCTAGGCAGCGATTGACCCTGCTGACGGGGCTCCTGGCGACGTTCGTGACGATCTACCTTTTGTGGAACCTTCGCGGGCCGACCGGGTTCATCCTGTCGCTGCGGGCCGAGAGACTGGCAGCGCTGATCCTGGTGGGGGCGGCTTCTGGCACGGCAACTATCATCTTCCAGACCATTGCAAACAATCGCCTGCTAACCCCCGGGATTGTTGGGTTCGATTCGCTGTTCGTGTTTTTGCAGACCATGCTCGTGCTCAGCCTCGGCGGCCTCGGCTATACCGCCCTGCCCGACACGCCGAAATTCGTGGCCGAAACGGCCTGCCTCGTCGGTGCGGCCATGCTGCTGTTTGGATTGCTCTTTCGCAAAGGCGCCGAGGATGTGATCCGAATGATCCTGACTGGCGTTATTCTCGGCGTGCTGTTGCGCGGCCTCGCCGGCTTCGCACAACGGCTTCTGGATCCATCAGAATTCGCCATCGTTCAGCAAGCCCAATTCGCAAGCTTCAACGTCATCAACGACGATCAACTGACGATCGCAGCGATTGCGGTTGCCCTCGCTCTTTTGGCGAGCCTTTGGATCGCGCCAAGTCTCGACGTCGCAGCGCTTGGGCGAACAAAAGCCCGAACGCTTGGCCTGGCGCATGACCAGTTGGTCCTCAGCGCGTTGGCGATCATTTCCGTCCTCATCGCAGTGTCAACGGCGCTTGTCGGCCCGATCACGTTCCTCGGGCTTCTCTCGGCGGGTCTCGCCCATCTGGTGTTGCGTGATCATCGCCATATGGTCCTGATACCGGCCGCAGCCGTCATCGGCGCAGCAATCCTCGTGGCGGGACAAGCTGTCTTTGAGCGACTCCTGGGCCTGCAATCGGCCCTTGGCGTCATCGTGGAATTCGTCGGCGGACTTCTATTCCTGCTTCTTGTTCTGCGGCGACCTGCCAGATGATCGAGATCGAAAACTTGTCCTTTCGGCGCGGCGCAGTTCCGATCCTGTTGAACATCAACCTGAAGGTCCCGAACGGTGGAATAGCCGCCATCATCGGGCCCAACGGGGCTGGAAAGTCCACGCTTCTCCATTGCATTGCTGGTCTTCTGACGCCGGCTAACGGTCGGGTGTGGGTCGATTCCGTGGATGTGTATGCCGTTCGGGAAGGCGAGCGTGCGAGACTGATGGCTCTGCTCACGCAACACGCTGCAACGGTACCGCGGCTTTCTGTCCGTGATCTAGTTACGTTTGGACGCTGGCCGCATCATCGGGGGCGACCGACACGCGAAGATGTCTACAAGGTCACTAAGGCGCTCGATGTCTTTGAACTAAAGGAGATGGCTTCCCAAGATGTCGAAGCCCTCTCAGGCGGTCAGCGTCAGCGCGCATTCCTGGCGATGGCCTACGCCCAAGACACGCCGTGGATGATGCTGGATGAGCCGCTCGCCGCGCTCGACCCAAAGTATGTGCGCGACATCATGGACCGGTTGCGGGCGCTGTCGGGGCCGAAGCGGAGCGTTGTCATGGTTCTCCATGATCTCTCCACCGCCGCCCGCTACGCCGATTGGTGCGTCGCCCTGAAGGCCGGCCGGGTGTTTTCCAGCGGCTCTTGGGAAGACACGGCAACCTCGGAGGCGCTCTCTGAACTCTACGAAACCCCATTGCGACTTGAGACGGTCTCCGGTGGAGCCCCGGTTGTCGTGGCGGGCGACTAAGGATGTTTGCGAAGGCTGACATGCGCGGAAGGTTGTCGCCATCGCGACCAACTGGCCCTTGATCCGGTCGCCCCAAACCGGTCCTATTTTTAGGCACGGTGATCCCCAGCCCAGACCGCTTCTTGACCATGAAGGGTCCAGACCGTGCTGACCGGTGACCACAAAGCAACCGATACCACAAGCGCCGGCCGCGCCACCCAGTCCCTGCTCGCCCCGATCCCACAGCCCCTGATCCTCGCCTGTCTCCTCCAAGCCGTCAGCGCCGCCGCGAGAGTCGTCCCCTTCATCGCCGTGGCCGAGATCGGGCGCGTGCTGCTCGGCGACGCACCCGATCCCACCACCGTGTGGTGGATCGTCGGCATCGCGAGCCTTGCCCTCGCCCTCCGCCTGGTCTGCCTGATGTCCGCCGGGGCGCTGACCCATCTGGCCGATGTCGATCTGCAACTGCATCTGAGGCGGCAGATGGCCCGCCATCTCACGCGGGTCCCTCTGGGGTGGTTCGATGCGCGCAGCGCCGGGCTGGTGAAATCCGCGCTCCAGGACGACGTCGCCGCGCTCCATCACCTTGTCGGGCACGCCTATACCAACATGGTCTCCGCCATCGTCACGCCCCTGGTCGCCCTGGCCTATCTGATCTGGATCGACTGGCGGCTCACGCTTGTCGCCCTAGTGCCTGTGCTGACCGGCGTCGCCCTCTACGCCCTGCAATACCGGGGCTACGGCGAGAAGATGGAGGGCTATACCCGCGAATTGGCCGCCGTGAACGTGGCCGCGGTCGAATTCGTGCAGGGGATCGCCGTCATCAAGACCTTCGGTCAGGCAAAACAGGCCTATGGGCGCTTCGTGAAGCGGACGCGGGCCTTTATGCAGTCCTTTTGGGACTGGGTCAGCGGCCTCCTCGGCGTGTCCGCCGCCGCCGAAGTGGTCCTGTCGCCCCTGGCCGCGCTGACCATCACACTGGCGGGCGGCCTGGCCCTGGTCGCGGCCGGGATCGTGGCGCCAACGGATGTCCTTGCCTTCGCCGTCCTGGCCCCGGCGCTGACGGCCCCGTTCCTGCTTCTATCCTTTTCGCAGCAGGAGATGATGCTTGCCAAGGAGGCCGCCCAGCGGATCGTGGGGCTGCTTCAGACACCATCGCTTCCGCAAGCCCCCGTGCCCCAAGCGCCCGCCGATGCCCATGTCGTCTTCGAAGGCGTCTCTTTCGCCTATGACGGCGGCCCCGAAATCCTGCATGGGATCGATCTAACCCTGGCGCCCGGGACGCAACCGTCCTGGAGCGCGTCAGCTTCACCGCCGAGGCCCGGTCGATGACAGCCATTGTCGGCCCGTCTGGCTCCGGCAAGACCACGATTCTGCGGCTGATCGCGCGGTTCTGGGATGTGTCCGGCGGCGCGGTCCGCATCGGCGGCGTCGATGTGCGCGACATGGCAACCGAGGACCTCATGGCCTTGGTCTCGGTTGTCTTCCAAGACGTCTATCTCTTCGACGGCACCACGCGCTGAAGCGACAGGTCGATTGCAGCGACGTTGTGATGACTCGGTCGGCTATTTGACATTCCGCAACACCACCCGATCAATCGCGGCCAATAGGCATGGAGAAGGCCGTTGTAGCACCGGGAGGTGGGGCCGGGCACCGGAGTCCGCTGATCGCGCGGCGGACAGCGCGAGCGAGCCTTGTGTCTCCGCTCACGTTTACGGATCCGATGCGTCCGTTTCCGCTTACTCGGAAGGCAACATTAACCCGTTCTCCGCGATCCGCGCGAACGCGCCCCGCGGCGCGGCTGACGCAGGCGCGAACCTGGCCGGGATAGTTGGAGACGGCGGCGTTGCCGGCGGCCTGTGTTCTCGCCTGGCCCGAGGAGGTTGCCGTGCCGGCCTGTTCACCCCCTGCACTGCCCTGCCGGGCGTTGCGGTCGGCATTTCCGGTTCGCGTCGGCGCGGCCTGCTGGCGAGGTGTTTCGGCCTGTTGAGCCTGCTGACGCTCGCGCTCGGCCGCCTGCTCAGCGGCCTGGGCGGCCGCGGCGCGGGCCTCCAGCTCAGGTGGACGTTCGCGCGGTCGGGCCGAGATCTGCGGTGTCGTGCCGTCATCCTCGGGACGGGCCGTGACGATGTCCTGCGGCGTGACGGGTGCGACCGTCTCGGGCGGGGTCACGTCCGGCGTCGCGGCCGGCGTCGGTGTGATCGGGCTGGATGCGACCGGTGGGACGACAGACGCGGTCGTGCTCAAGGTCGTGTCGGGCGCGACGGGGGTCGCCACGCGCGGGACGGCCGCATCGGGCTCGGCGCTCGACGCGGCTTCCGTCGGCGCGGCGGCGGCGATGTCGGGGGCGACCGCGGGCGCAGGGGCCTGCGCCTCCGGCTGCTGCACGGCCGGCGCCGCGGCGCGGGCAACGGCGGCCGGCTCCGTCTCCGGCGCCGTCTCGGCCTCGGTGGGGGGAACCGCATCGGGGGGCGGCGGCGTCTCGGCCTCCACCGCCTCGGCCGGATCGGCAGTCTCGGCGGAGACCGGGGTCGTGGTGCCCTGGGCCATGTCCGCGAAGGCCGTTCCGTCCATGGCAACGGCGCCGCCCCCGCCGCCGGCCACCAATACGGGGTCGGGGCCGTCGTTCAAAACAAGCCCGACCCCATGCACCCCAAGCGAGACGGCCAGGGCCAATCCCGCGACGCGTGTGGAGCGTGGGATCATTGCAGGCCCCGTTCGGCCACCACCATCACCGCCGATGCGCCGGCAGCGCGCAGCGCCAGGGCAACCTCCATCAACCGGGCCGCGTCGACGCCCCGATCCGGGACAAGCCGCGCAGCACCGACGAAACCGTCTTCCCCCTCCTCCACCTCCAGGCCGCGCGCGGCCAGATAGGCGGCGGGATCGGTCTCCGCCCCCCGGAAGACCAAACTGCCATCGGCGCGCAGCACCAGCGCGTCGGGCGGCGCGCGGCCTTCCAGATCATCGCCGGAGGCCAGCGTCAGATCCGGGTCGAGCGGCGGCGCCACCGTGCCGGCGACCAGAAAGAAGATCAGCATCAGAAAGACGACGTTGATCAGCGCGATCACCGGTTCGGGCTTGCGGCGCGGCGCGCGCGACCGGCGGCTCATTGCAGCACCGTCAGATTGAGGCCGGGCACGTCGCGTAAAACGCCCAGGACATCGACCAATCGCTGGGCGTCGACCCCGTCGCGCAGCGCGATCAGGGCCCGGCGATCCTCCAGACGCCCTGGGAGCTCCTCGAGCGCCACCTCTCGGCCCGCCAGCAGGATCCGCTCCGGCCCCAGTTGCAGGAAGGCTGCGTCGGTCAGCGCCTCGCCACTCCCGCCCCCGGCCGCCGCCGATATCTCGATTTCGCCGTAGCGCGAGAAGGTCGATGTCAGCATGAAAAAGAGAAGCAGCAGAAAGATCACATCCACCAAGGGCGTTAGCGACAGCGCCCGGCGGCGGGCGTCGCGCCTAGGCATGGGCCGGACGGTCCAGAGAGGCGGCAGCCGCGGCCCCGTCGCGGCCAGCGCGGGGCGCGCGCAGACGGGCCAGCATGAGATCGGCGAAGTCGCGTTCGCGCGCGGTGCGGCTTTCGAAGAAGGTCAGCACGAGCGAGGTCGGCATGGCCACGGCCAGGCCCGCCGCGGTCGTCAGAAGCGCCACCCAGATGCCGCCGGCCAGGACCGACGGGTCCACCGCCGCCCCCGCCGCCTGGAGCGCGCGGAACGCGTCGATCATGCCGAGCACGGTGCCGAAGAGTCCCAGAAGCGGCGCGACCTGCGCGATGGAATCGAGGATGCGGAACCCCCTCTCCAGGCGCGCGACGTTGGCTTCCGCCTCGGCCTCAAACCGGGCCGCGTCGCGACCGTCGGACGGCCCATCGAGCGCGTCGGTGGCAATCGCGGCCAGATGCGACCGGCTCGCCCGCGCTTCGCGCCGCGCCAGGGCCAGATCGCCCCGATCCCAGGCGTCGAGCGCCGCACGCAGATGGTCGTGTCGCCCGACCCGCGCGCGGCTGTACTGCCAGAGCTTGTAGAGAATGACGGTGAGCACGACGACGGACAGCCCCAACAGCAGCATCACCACCGGACCGCCGAGGTCCAGAACACCGGCCAAGGCGGCGACGAGCTGGTCGAACAGGCTCATGATAACGCGCTCCGGATCATTGCATCAGATCCACGCCATCGGCCCGCGACGAGACCGACAGCGCCTGGGCGCAATCGGCCGGGCCTTCGCAGCTCTGCACGCCATTGACGAGCACTGCGCCCACCGCGTCGCAGGCCATCTCGCCCAGATCGAACTGCCGCACGCGGGTGCGGTCGGCCGGAAGGCCGCCGAAATCGAAAAGCGCGATCCGCGCGACGCCGCCATCGGCATTGAAGGCCACCGCTTCGACCACGAGCGCCTCGGCATCCGCAGCCAAGCCGTTGCGCGCCACGAAGGTCAGACGGCAGGCCCCATCGACCTGGGCCAAACTATCCAATGTAATCGCCAGGCTCGGCGCGCCCGACGCTGCATCATCGGTCCCAGCCTGCTGGGCGACCGCCGGTCCCACCAGCCCGACAATCGACGCAGTCACGCACAGAGCCCGGAAATATCGCCTCGCCAGCGAAATGGCCGATGAAATCATGTTAGGTCCCTCTTCTTTCCGCGCCATCGCAACCCAGCGCGCTTTTGCGTCTTTTGGTCCGGCCTCTCACTGGGGCCAGGCTCGTGAACGATCGGCCAAGCAGAAGAGACCTCTGCTCTGACTATTTTACTAGGGTAAGGGCGAGACATCGCAACATAGTGAAGGACGGTCGCGGTCAAATCGGGCAGCCGCCGGCCGAAACCGCCCTGGCACTGGCTCTGGGTTCGCTCCAAAGCCGGCACCAGTGCATCGGCGCGGCGCCTGCCGCCCAGCCGTCTGACGTGCCGCTCAGTCAGGGCGCGTCATCCCAGGTCGTCCCGCCACGTGGCTGACAACGAAGTGCAGCATGGTCGTCGCGCTGCGGAACGAGGCCGGGAAGGCGTATTCCCGAGGCACGAAGATCATCCGGCCCTCGGCGCAGGCAGTCAGGAGCTGGCAGGCGCCGGGGAACGTGTCCTCGACCCGGTCTTCGGCGCCGATGGGATCGCTGGGGAAGACGTCGGTCCGGTAGCTGTCGAAGAGGAAGTCCGCGTCCAGCTCGGCCAGCACTTCGGGGGACACGTCCTCGCAGAACGCCTCGCCGCGCGACTCGATCTCGGCGCTGACGCCGATCATACGGAAGCCGAGGTCGTCCAGGGCTTGGCCGAGGGCGCCGTGGCTGCCGCAGACCGAGATCGTGGACGACCCGCTGAATGCGACCCTCTGGTAGGTGTGGTCATGGTCCCCGAGCAAGACTTTCTGTTTCTCGACCGCTAAGCGATAGGTTTCCTTGAGGGTCTCGAAGACGTCGAGCCGGCCGGCAGCATCGGCAACCTTGCGATAGAAGTCGAAGGCATTGGTCCTGTCGTCGAGCAGCAGAACCGGCGCGATGGGGGTCAGTTGGTCCAACTGTCCTTCGTCCCATGTCCTGCCGATGATGAGGTCCGGCTCGGCTGCGGCGAGAGCCTCGTAATCGATGGCGATCTGGGTGCCGATGAACTGGATGTCCCGGGACGCCAGCGCCTCCGGGAAGAGGTCGACGACGCTGCGAAAGAAAGGCTCTCCGTCCTCGCCGATCCGGCCTTGGCTGGCGACCAGGGCGCTGCCGAGTTCGACAAGCGGGACGGCGAGCGCGTGGTCGGCCATGGCGGCGATGCGTTGTGGGTCGACGGGGATCTCGACCGGACGGCCGAGATCGTCCTCGAAAACGCGCGTCTCCTGGGCAGCGGCCGGGAGCGTGGCGCTCGCGAAAGCCAGTGCGGCCGACACGACGAGCGTGAATGCCGAGGACAGAACAGGCCGGAGGCGCATATGCGCCTCCGACGAAACGCGGCCAGCGCCCCGGCATGGCGTCTTGGAGCTTGGCCGGGGGTGGGGATGCGATGTGTTCATTTTGCAGACATCAGAAGTCGGCCGACACGGTGAACAGGAACCGCCGTGGCGTGCTAGGCGTGGCGAAGCCGCCTCCGATTGGGTTGGAGATGAAGTGCTCGGAGTTGGCCACGTTCTCGACAGACAGACGCGCTGTCACCGGAACGCCCGCGATCTCACGCTCGTACCGCGCGCCGACGTCGAACGTCTCGAAGCTCGGGACACGCTGAGTGTTGGCGTCGTCGAGGAACGAACTTGACGTAAAGAACGCCGCGCCGGTCAGCGTTAGACCCTCCACTTGCGGAATGTCGATCTCAGCGGCCGCCGAAAACGTAAAGTCCGGCACGCCGGGCGCTTCGTTTCCTTCGATCGTCTCATCAGCCGCAGAAACAAATTCGGAGTCGATAAAGGCGGCCGACCCGATGAAGCGGAAGCCCTCGACGGGTTCGCCGAAAGCAGAAATCTCGATGCCTCTATTTCTCTGCAGCCCACCCTCCGAGAAGACGCCACTGGAATCCAGGATCCCGCTTGGCCGTTCGATTTCGAACGCCGCTACGGTTGCGGCGAACCTCTCGAAATCATATTTTGCGCCGAATTCGATCTGCTCCGACGTGATCGGTGGAAGAACCTCGTCCGGGTTCACTGCGACATCAGGCGCAGAATCCCCAGGGATCAACGCCTCGATGAAGTTCGCGTAGAGCGTCAAGTTATCGAAAGGTTTGACCGCCAGCCCAAACGCGGGCGTGAAATCGCTATCGTCGAAGCTGGCCGCAGTGACGCCGGCGGCGGTCACCGACTCGATGTCGATATTCGTGAAGCGTACGCCTGCAAGCAATGACACCCGACCGTCGAGGAACGAAACATAGTCCGCAATCGCGATATTCGTGATCTCCGTCTCGGTGACGGACGTCAGACTTCCGGGGGTAATGTTACTCGGCGGGGGATCGAGCAAAATGGGGTCGAAGATATTGTTGGGACCAAGGTCGATGAAATCCCCGGCGAACGCAGTCAGTTCTTCAAACTGATAAGTTGCCGTAAACGCCAGTTGATGATTGAACGGTCCGGTGTCGAATTCACCTCGAACCGACGCTTCCGTGGCGAATGCCTCGGTTTCGTCTTCCAGAAAGAAGGTGCCGGCAGCGTAATCTCCGCTAGCGTCCCCGACGAACGGGACGACGACTTGGTTGAAGAGAAATTCGCTATCCGAAAAGCCTGCCTTCAAACCTAGGGTCCAGTTTGGAGCTATGTCATGCTCGACGGTCCCAAGAATACGTGTCGTTTCGGCGTCAATGATGCCTGGGAAGGGCGTGACGAACTCTTCGGTATCGGGCGGCCCCGGGATGTCGGTGAAGCCGCTGGCGAACGCGAGAAGGTCAAAGGTGCTTTCCCGGCTCTCGAATGCGATGTCTAAGGTCGCGCGGGTCCGGTCGCCACGATAGTCGAGGGCAAGTGCCAAATCGCCAACCTCCTGATCGCTTTCCTCGACGGACGTCTCGCCATCGCGAATCTGGCCGATGAAGCGGAAGCCGAGTTGGTCGTCCGCTCCGAAGCGGCGCGAGATGTCGATCTCGCCGCCGAAATTGGCGTCTGAGCGGTACGAAAACGCGACGCGGTTCAGCGGCTCATCCAGCGGTCGTTTCGGGACAAAGTTGATTGAGCCGCCGATGGCATCGTCCGAGACTTGCCCGGTGAGAAGCGCGCTGGCGCCGCGGATGACCTCGACCCTCTCGAAAGCAGTAATCGCGTCGACTTCACCGCCAAGGAGGCCGGGAAGTCCGTCGATCGTGGCCTGACCGGAGAAGACGGTGAAACCGCGAATGCTGGACTGGCTGTCCGCGAACGAGCCCCGACCGGTAGTGGACTGAGAGATGTTCGCGCCCGGCTCGAAGCGCAGGATGTCGGCGGGGGATTCCGCTTGGGTGTTGCGCACGAATTCATCGGTGTAGCTTGTCACGCTGACCGGAGTGTCCAAGACGTCGCGGTTGCCCAGAAGGCCGAACCGCGACCCTTCGGCGACCTGTCCGCCGGGAAAGGCAGGGGGCGGCGTTCCGAGCGTTCGTGTCCCGGAGGCGGAATCATCCCGCCCGTCCAGTGTCAGGGGATCGAGTTCGATCACGTCGTCTTGGCTTACCATTGCGACGGCCGCCGCTTCGGATGTGACCGCCGCGGTCGCCGCGCCGAGCTGTTCGAGACGCAGCCCCGTCCCGGCGATCAGCCGGGTGAGCGCTTCCGCCGGCGTCATCGTTCCGTTCAAGGGGCGCGCTTGGCGGCCTTGGGTTTCCGTCGACTTGTAGGACAGCGTCACCCCCGCCTGTTTCGCTACCGCGTCGAGGCTGTCGGCAAGTGCGCCGGCCGGAATGGCATAGTCGATCGGCGTCCGCAGATCTTGCGCGAATACTGGACCAGACTGAACGATGATTGCCAGAACGGCTGCACTGGCCATGAGCGCCGGTCGGCGCCGCATGCGGATGACTGAGATGTCGGACATGAATTTCCCCTGTTCAAGTCGCTCATGAAAGAGCCGAACGAGGGCGCAAAACCCGTAAGAAAAAATGCGGACCGGCGGATCTTTTTTCCTGGCGGCCGCGCGGTGGACATCTGGACCGCTAAATCGGCCCGATCGTCGTCAGGAAGCGCGTATAGCGGGCGACGCGCACGGGAAGTTGCGCTTCGAGAGCCCCCAGCGCCTCGTCCACGGCATCGAGGCGGTACACGCCGGAGACTTCGAGCGGGGCAACGCCCGGCGCGACCCGAATGAGACCGGAGCGATAACGATTGAGCTCGCCGACCACCTCACCGAGCCGCATGCGGCGCACAACCAAAAGCCCTTCCAGCCAAGCGTCCGGGTCCATCCGCTCGAACAGCCTTGCCGGCGCCGCGTCATCGTGCGTGACGTAGAACGAGTCTCCGCTTGTCGCTTCGATCACGGCCTGGGGCTGTCGTCTTGGCGACAGCGTCGCGGTTCCTTGGATGACGGCGATCCGTCCCGCCTCGCCCAGGTTGCGCAGGACGAAGCGCGCGTCAGTGGCCGAAAACAGGCCATGCTCGGTTTCGGTCGACAGGACCCCGCCGCCCGTCACCGCCACGTTTATCTCGCCCCGGCGCAGCCGCACGCGACGCGCGGCGCGGTCGACGTCGAGAATGGTATCGGTGTTGAGGCGGATCTCGGCCCCACCGAGAAGGACGCGATTTTGTTCGCCGACCGTTGTCGCATAATCCGCCATGAACCGCCGTGCGGTCGGAGTTTGTGACGCGCCCCAAAGCAAGCCGCCGCTGGCGACGCCTCCGGCCAACATCTTGAGCGTGTCGCGCCGATTGTTGCGCTTGCGGGCCAGGTCAAGCGTCTTGCGTGCGGTTTCCCGATCTTCCGGTGCGATCCCCGAAAAGTCGCCCTCGATCTCAACGAGCCGAAGCCACGCCGTCTCGTGATTGAGATCGGCAGCCCGCCAGACGTCGAGTTTCGCGCGTTCTTCATCCGTCATCTCGCCGGATTGCATCCGCACCATCCAGGCGATGGCCTGATCGACGACGTCCTCGGGTGGATCGCTCGGATCCTCGCTCATCGCCTTCGCCCTCCCGCAAAGCGACCGGCGCGCCTGCGTTTCAGCCGCCGTGACGCGCGTGGTAGCAGCAGCGAAGCGCCTTAGCGATATCCTTTTCCACGGTGCTGAGCGACACCTGGAGGGCGGCCGCGATCTCGCGGTGGCCGAGCCCGTCCAAACGCGACATCAGAAACGCCTTCCGGGCTCTGTCCGGCAGTTCGCGAAGCACGGCTTCTATCCGCGCCAGCGTCTCGATGAAGACCGCGCGGTCTTCTTCAGATGACGTTACGACCGCAAGTGTTTGCGCGAGGACGTCCAAGTAGGCCTGTTCGACGGCACGCCGCCGCACGAGATCAATCGCCAGCCCGCGGGCAATAGTAACCAGATAAGACCGGGGTTGGTTCAGGGACAACTGGTCTGACTTCCCGATCAGCCGCACGAATGTATCCTGCGCGACGTCGGCCGCATTCTCGCGGCAGCGAAGCCGCCCGCTCAACCAATTGAGCAACCAACCATGGTGGTCGCGGTAGAGATCGGCGATGTCTGCCATGCTACGCGAGTCGCTCCGTGCACCGCGATGCAATCCATTCCGGAGCGCGGGCGCTGCGAGCCGAAAGACTGCCGGCGAGACGAAAAACGACCAACTGAGAAAGGCGAGGCTTATTCACGCTAACAAGATCCCATCGTGAGGTTCGAACGTTAGCTGAGCGGATGCCTGGCTTGTCGTTAATTTCTTATTGATTTAGTCAGATTTGACTGGTCAATAATTTACACTGGGCGCCAAGCCCGCCATCCGGGACTGTACCATCTTGGCAACGCCAAAACATATGTATACACCACTCAGCTTCGGACATATCCCTGGGTAAGCGTTGGGCAAGCACGCTCTCGCCGACTGGCAGGTTGGCGACCGCGCGGGCGTCGTCGGGACATGCAACATTTCGTCCGTTTTGCAGTGCAATTTTGGCGGTCTTCCTGACCAAAGATGCGTTTGAGCTAGCGAGCGTATCGCGATCCAAGCGGATGTTGTTTTCAAGCCGGTGCGCACATGCCCTTCAGCCGCGATGGCCAGGTCAATGACCGCCGCCTGATGTCGTCCCATCCCGGCGCTCGCCACGGCGCGTCACCAGACAAATACCGTTTGGCGGCTAGCATGGCCTCGAAAGCATGCCGGTCCGCTGGAAGTGCATTGCGGACGCCCGTCACAAACTGGCAATAGAGCCAGTTCGATAGCCGTCCGTCACTATGTATTGCCATCGCTTGATGGAGATGGCGCAGGTCGAAGCATTCGATCTCGGGGATAACTTCGTGGGAGGCCATCTCGGATGCCAACCAGCCGACCAGATCCAACGGGTCCTCATAGATACGGGTTAGAGAGTTGTTCAAACTGACCGAGAGCGAGCACATGTCGGGCTTGATCCCGATCAAGCCAATGCGTTCGCGCCGAGCGGCAGCCGGTCGAGAGTTGAATGATCACCCCCGGGCAGTAGCGGCGGCTCCCTCCATTAGGGCGGCAACCGGTCCGGATCGGATGTCGGGGGCCATCGTCCGGATGCACATGGGCATGGAAGATGCTTGCATCGGCCTCAAAGGCGGCATGGGTGCTCTTTCGACCTGCTTGGAGATGGCAACCGCCACCGCCGGATTGTCGGACTTTTGTGGCGCTGACCCGTTGATGGCGACACAGATGATAACGGGATCGGGCACTAGATTTCTCCAGTTTGGTCAGGCGGCTGATCGAGTATGAATGTCGCCATCCTGACGAAGGGCTTGAGCCCATGGAGGCGAAGCCGGCTGCTCGTTTCGTCGCTGCCTGCGCGAAAGAGTAGTTCGACCATTTGACTTCGCCTCTCTGGACGCCAGCGTAACCCGGCTCGTCCCATTGAAACAAATCGAAGCTGACGCCGCCCAAGCCGAATACATGGTAGATGTGACCAAGCTCTTTGTCCTGATCCAAGAATTCTGACTCGTGCTGCCGATCGCCCTGTTGAGGCGAGTCAGAAGCGCCCTCGGTACACAGCGCTCGTTGGCAAATTCACGATTATCGCATTCCTTTTTTCGTCAGCCGAAGGACGAGCAATGCGCCTCATACTCGTTTGAGCCCCAGTTAGCGTTTAAGCTCCGCCATCTGCTCAGCCGAGCCAACGGCAACCGCAAGCATTTGATGCCTGGGGGACAATTTGGAGGCTACACCAAAGCACGAATTTTAATATATTGAATAAAAAAGAAATTTTCTATTGTTTGGTGCGGTCGAGAAGACTCGAACTTCCACGGGTGTTACCCCACAGCGACCTCAACGCTGCGCGTCTACCAATTCCGCCACGACCGCACTCGCCTTAGCGTGGCGAGGCCCTACCGAAGCGGCGCGCCGAAGGGAAGACCGAAAATCGTTCCCCGGCGCGCCGTCCGTCACTCCTGAATGGGCGCGCCAAAAGTCGGCAACGCGGCGGGCACCGGCTGAGCCGGCGCGGCCGCAGCCGCCCCTTGGGCGGGGGCAGCGGCCCAGACCAGCAGCGCCGTGCGGTCGGTCTGGTTCGGGGCGAAGACCGGGGTCGCGCCACCCTGCAACGCTTGGATCGCCGTGCCGTACCAATCGGCGGCCAGGTCGGGCCGCTTGGTGGTGCCGAACCCATCATTCAGGTGATGGCCCAACAGCTCTGCATGGGGGGCAGAACCCATGGCAACCAGCAGCATGGCCGAGCCCAGCGCCACGTCCATGTCATCGGCGCGGTAGCCGGCCGCCAAGCACAGCGTGGCCGTCTGGCGCAATTGCTCCGGCGACATGCCCGTGGTCAGCGCAAAGGCCGAAACCTCACCCAGAACCTCCGTCTCGGGCCGCGACGACAGGGCTGTCAACTGCCCCGCCATGGCTGGGCCGAAGCTACCGCATTGGGCTTGGACCATGTCCATGGTGGTGCCGGGCATGGCGGAGACGATCTGTTCGCCCTCGTCAATGGCGAAATTGCGCGCCAGGCAGAATTGCTCGGCCAGCGCCACCGTGCGGTCACCGCCCGACGATACGTCGACGAAACCACCGCGCGTCGCCGTCAGCAGGTTCACTTTGCCGCAATGGCTGGCCAGGGATGGCGCAGCCGCCGCCGTTCCGAAGCTGGGCAGCGCGGGCGCCGTGGCCAGCGTGGTGCCAGGCGCCTCTTCGGCCGGGGCCGGGAACGCGGGCGCAGACGCGATCACCGGTTCGGTCGATGGCTGCGCCAAGCGGCAAGCATCACCATAGCATTCAAAGGTGGCCGGCGTCGGCGAATGGGCCAGCAGATCGTTGCGGGCATAGCCGGACGGCGTCGAAACAAAGACCATCGTCTTGCACTCGGCCGCCGAACACCAGAACGACGACCCCGAGAACGATGTGTCGATGATATAATCGTTCTGCCCGTCGCCGTTCAGGTCCGACAGCTGGATGAAGCCGGAGCGTTGCAGCAATTGCTCGGGCGACGGATCCGACGAAGCGGCGACTTCATCCACCGCGCGGCTCACTTCCAGCGGCAGGCCGGGATACCCCGTCGTGCGCAGCTGCGGCTGACCTGTGCCCCCGGTCATCAGGTCCTTCTGGGCCTGCAACGCGGCGCGCGCGCCCAGCGGTGAGGTCGAGATCAAGCGAACCGTGTCGGGATTGCCCGAGATGGCCCGGGTATGCGCGCCCAACAGAATGTTGCGCTCGAAGCTGGTCAATTGGCCATCGGGCGGCAGGCCCAAGAAAGACTCCATCGACGAAATCGCCGCTCGCGACCGGCGCCCCAGCACGCCATCGGCGCCACCGGCATCAAAGCCGAAGTAGTTCAGCGCCGTCTGGACTTCGCGGTTCTGTTGGCGTTGGGCCGACGAAACGGTCGGCGCGCGGCGCGTGGTGGTCTGGCGCGTGGTGCGGGTTGTCGTGGTGCGGCGCGGCTGCTGCTGTCGCGCGGAATTCGCGATGGCGCCGCCAATGACGCCGCCGATAATGCCGCCGACGATATCATCGGTGCCGGCCAACGCCATCGGGGCGGGCAACGAGACGGCGAAAGCAGTCACGGCGGCAAGGGTACGATTTGCAAACATGGGCAGAATCCTTCAATCAAACGCATCGAAGACTAGGCGCGGCCAAGCGCCGAAGCCAAGGGAAACCTGTCCTTGGGTCACCACATTCTAACCAAAGGCCGGATCATGGCGCCGGACTGGATCACCTCTGACGCGCCGGTGCCCTATCCGCAGGCAGTGACCGAGATGGAGGCCCGCGCCACGGCCATCCGCGCGGGCCGCGCTACCGAGGCGATCTGGCTTTTGGAGCATCCGCCGCTCTACACGGCAGGAACCTCGGCGCAGGCCGAGGACCTGACCGACCCCGACCGGTTCCCGGTTTTCGAGGCCCGGCGCGGCGGGCAATACACCTATCACGGACCGGGCCAGCGGGTGGTTTATACGATGCTGGACGTGGGCAACCGCGGCCGGGATGTGCGCGCCTTCGTGACCACGCTGGAGGCCTGGGTGATCGACACGCTGGCCGAGTTCGGCTTGCACGGCGTCATCCGCCCCGGCCGCGTCGGCGTCTGGATCGAACGACCGGATCTGGCGCCGTTGCCCGACGGCACGCCACGGGAAGACAAGATCGCCGCCATCGGGATCCGATTGCGCAAATGGGTGTCGTTCCATGGGCTGTCGATCAACGTGGAACCCGATCTGTCGCATTTCGACGGCATCGTACCCTGCGGCATCCGCGGGCACGGCGTCACGTCGCTGGTCGATCTGGGCCTTCCCGTGACGATGGACGACCTCGACGCGGCGCTGCACCGAACCTGTCCATTCAGATAGCGCCCGTAGGCGCCAAGCCGTGCTGCGACCGCCCATTCCGGTCAATCGCAGTCCGGCCCCGTCCAGAACGGCGTCGAAGCCCCGCGCAGACGGTTTGACGCGGTGCGGCAAACGGCGCGCCACCGCGACCAATGGGCCCGTTGCTCCCCCGAGATCAGACGTCTAGAACACGGCCGAAGCGACATGGACGAGTCCCTCTGCCACGCCGCATTCGAGCATAACGTCCACGGGAGCGACCGCATGGCTGACGCCGCCATTTCCGGCCACGACGCGCACGAGAAGCCCGGCTTCTTCACGCGCTGGTTCATGTCAACCAACCACAAAGACATCGGTATTCTCTACCTTTGGGTGGCGGGCCTCGCCGGGTTCATCTCGGTCGCGTTCACCGTCTACATGCGCATGGAGCTGATGCAGCCCGGCGTTCAGTACATGTGCATGGAAGGCGCCCGCCTGACGGCGGCCGCGGCGGGCGAATGCACGCCCAACGGTCACATCTGGAACGTCCTGATCACCGGCCACGGTATCCTGATGATGTTCTTCGTGGTCATCCCGGGCCTCTTCGGCGGTTTCGGCAACTATTTCATGCCGTTGCAGATCGGTGCGCCTGACATGGCATTCCCGCGTCTGAACAACCTTTCGTTCTGGTTGTTCGTGGCCGGCACGTCGCTGGCCGTGATGTCGGTCTTCGTACCCGGCGGCAACGGACAAAGCGGGTCCGGCATCGGATGGGTTCTCTACCCGCCGCTCTCGACAACGGAACAAGGGTGGTCGACGGATATCGCGATCTTCGCGGTCCACGTCTCGGGCGCGTCGTCCATCCTGGGCGCGATCAATATCATCACGACCTTCCTCAACATGCGCGCGCCGGGCATGACGCTTCACAAGGTGCCGCTCTTCGCCTGGTCGATCTTCGTGACCGCCTGGCTGATCCTCCTGGCCCTGCCCGTCCTGGCCGGCGCCATCACCATGCTGCTGACCGACCGCAACTTCGGGACGACCTTCTTCGACCCGGCGGGCGGCGGCGATCCGGTACTGTTCCAGCACATCCTGTGGTTCTTTGGCCACCCGGAGGTCTACATCGTCATCCTGCCGGCCTTCGGCATCGTGTCCCACGTCATCAGCACGTTCTCCAAGAAACCGATCTTCGGCTACCTGCCGATGGTTTATGCCATGGTCGCCATCGGTGCGTTGGGCTTCGTCGTCTGGGCGCACCACATGTACACGGTGGGCATGTCGCTGACACAGCAGGCCTATTTCATGGTCGCGACCATGATTATCGCCGTACCGACAGGGGTGAAAATCTTCTCCTGGATCGCGACGATGTGGGGCGGCTCGATCAGCTTCAAGACACCCATGCTCTTCGCCATCGGCTTCGTCTTCCTCTTCACCGTGGGCGGCGTGACCGGCATCGTCCTGTCCCAAGCGGGGATCGACCGAGCCTATCACGATACCTATTATGTGGTTGCCCACTTCCACTACGTGATGTCGCTGGGCGCCGTGTTCGGCATCTTTGCGGGCATCTATTATTGGATCGGCAAGATGTCCGGGCGCCAATACCCCGAATGGGCGGGCCAGGTGCATTTCTGGACGTTCTTCATCGGCACCAACATCACCTTCTTCCCCCAGCACTTCCTGGGTCGCCAAGGCATGCCGCGCCGCTATATCGACTACCCGGATGCCTTCGCCTACTGGAACTATGTCTCGTCCTGGGGCGCATTCATCAGCTTCGCCTCGTTCCTCTTCTTCATCGGCGTGGTGTTCTACACCATCATCGCCGGGCGGCGGATCACCGACGAAGCCTATTGGGGCGAACATGCGGATACGCTGGAATGGACGCTTCCCAACCCCCCGCCGGAGCATACCTTCGAGGAGTTGCCGACCCGCGAGATGTGGGACAAGCAACCCCATCACCCGAAGGCGGATGAATGGGCCCAAGGAACGGCACCCGGCAGCGCAGCGCCGCAACGCTGACGTTCATGCCCTTCCGGATCGTTGCCGACAATATGCGATCCCCGGACATATCCGGGGGTCCGCTATTCTTCGAAGTCGAACTTTGGCCCCATAAATCCATGACGCCCGAAGGCTTCGTGGCAATGATCGGCGGCAGCTTCGCAATGCTCTGCATCCCGCTGGTCGGCCTTCTCGGCACAGCGGCCCTGTGGGGCATATTGCCATTCGCCTTGGGTGTGGTGGCGCTGCTCTGGCTCAGCCTAAAGCGGTCTCTGAAGGATCGTAACATCCACGAACACCTGACCGTGACGTCCGACACCGCCACCCTGATCCGGCGCGACCCGAATGGCACGACCCGCGACTGGGCGTGCAACCCCTATTGGGTCCGGGTCGAAATGCATGACAAAGTCGGCGCGATCAAAGATTACCTGACGCTGGAAGGCGGCGAACGGCGGGTCGAGATCGGGTCGTTCCTAACCCCCGAAGAACGGCGCCTGCTGCGTCAGCGCCTGCTGGGCGTGCTGGGCGCGGTCAAGTCATCCTAGGGCGCCTGGCTCTCTCCCGACGCCCAGCGCGCCGCCCCGGCAACCCGCAGAACCACCCAGATGTCCCGACCCGGCGCCAGGGCCAAAGCCGTCACCGCATCCCGGCCGACTTGGGACAACACCGACGCCTCGCCCACCCGCAGCCGCACCATGGCCCCACTTCCCAGATCCGTGATCACCTCGACCCGCGCCGGCAGAACATTCGGTTCCGACAGCCCCTCGGGCTTCCGGTCCGCCAGGGTCACGTCAGAAGCCCGCACCCGCAGCCGCACCGTCGCGCCCATCTCTGCCTGCCCCGTTACGGCCAATGTCCCAGCCGCCGTTTGGATCCGCGCGCTGCCGGCATCGGACCCGATCACCTGGCCTTCCAGCACCGCGCCCGCCTGCCCCGGCCCCAATAGCACCGCCATGTCCGGATCAGCCAAAAGATCGGCGATGGGGCCGGCCGCCTGCACCTTTCCATCTCGCAGCAAGACCAAAGTGGTGGCGAGCCGGGCCACCTCTTCGATGGCGTGCGAGATGTACAGGATCGGCACACCCTGCCCGCGAAGGCGTTCCAGATAGGGCAGGATCGCCGCGCGGCGCCTTGCGTCCAAGGCCGCCAGCGGCTCGTCCAGGATCAGAAGCTTCGGCGCCCGCAGCAGCGCGCGCCCAATCGCCACCCGGGCCGCCTCGCCCCCAGACAGCCCGCCGGGCCGCCGGTCCAGCAAGGGCACGATGTCCAGCATGTCAGCCACCGCGCCCAGATCGACGCCGCGCGGCGCGCCATAAAGCAGGTTCGCCCGCACATCCAAATGCGGAAACAGCCGCGCCTCCTGGAAGACATAGCCGATGCCCCGCCGGTGCGGCGGCATGTCCACCCCCTCACCGAATAACACCTGTCCATCCAACGCGATCCGTCCCGCATCCGGTCGCGCCAGCCCCGCCACGCAGCGCGCCACGCTGGTCTTGCCCGCCCCCGACGGGCCGAAGAGGGCGGTCACGCCCGATGAGGCCCGAAGATCCACATCCAAAACGAAATCCCCGACCACCCGCCGGATCGCCACTTCCAGCATCAGCGCCCCGCGATCCGCGCGGCGACGCGCGGGGCAAGCCAATCGGCCACCAGGACAGCACCAACCGCGATAACGACGGCGATCAGGACCAAGCCCCGAAGCCCGTCCCCACCGCCCGGCACCTGCAAGAACGCATAGATCGCCGATGGCAGCGTCCGGGTCTCGCCCGGGATCGAGGCCACGAACGTGATCGTCGCTCCAAATTCCCCGAACGCCTTCGCGAATCCCATCACGACGCCTGCCAGCACACCCGGCGCCGCCATGGGCAGCGTCACCGTGATCCACACCCGCCAGGGTGAGGCGCCCAGCGTCGCCGCGGCCTCCTCCAGCTTCGGGTCCACCGCTTCGATGGCAAGCCGGATCGACCGTACGACCAGCGGAAACGCCATGACCGCCGCCGCCAACGCGGCCCCGGTCCAGCGAAAGGCGATGCCCAGGCCCAGCGGTTCCAGAACCCCGCCGATGGGCCCGGCGCGGGAAAACAGCAGCAACAATGCATATCCCGTCACGACCGGCGGCAGGACCAGCGGCAGATGCACCAACGCGTCCAGCACGCCCTTGCCGCGAAACGCCCCCCGCGCCAGCACATGCGCGACCCAGATCGCCAGGGGCAGCGACGCCAGGACCGCAACCACCGATACCCGCAGCGACAGGGCCAGCGCCTCCCACGCCTCGGGCGGCAGCGCGATCACGAGGCCGGGATGGGGCCGAAGCCGTGGCGCCGAAAGATCTCCACCGATGCCGTCACATGGGCCAGGAACGCCGCCGCGTCCGGCCCAGCCCCGGCCAAGACGGCGCCCGGATATGTGATCGCCGCATGGGCCGTCCCCGGCACCTCGGCCACCAGCGACACGCCGGTGCCTCGGGCATCCGACCCATAGACCAGCCCCAGCGGCACATCCCCCCGGGCCACATAGGCCAGCGCGGCCCGCACATTTTCCGCCATCAAGGCGCGGGGGGCGACCATGTCCCACAAGCCAAGCGTTTCCAGGGCTTGCTGCGCATAGCGCCCGGCCGGCACTGACATCGGGTCACCCATGGCCAGCCGCCCATCGGGCCCGAGCCGATCCAAGATCGCGCCTCGATCCAAGGCCAACGGTCCGGCCCCCGCCGGTCCCGCCAAAACCAGCCGGTTCCCCGCCACCGATTGGGCCCGCCCTGCGATCACGCCCTGGCCGCTGAGCCAGTCCATCCAGTCTTCGGCCGCCAGCAAAACGATATCCGCAGGCGCGCCGGCCGCCGCTTGTCG
>JBCDCW010000011.1:0-29687 GCA_039180995.1 Pseudomonadota bacterium | reverse complement strand
GCCTTGCTGCATGAAATACATCCCGGCCGCCTGCAGGTCCTTGGACGCGGCCTTGAGGGGCTCGATGAAGCCCTTCATGTCTTCGTCCTCGCTATGCTCCTTGCAGAAGTTTTTGACCATCTCGAAGAAGGCCATCACGTGCTTGCCACCATCTTGGGCCAACTTGCGGCCGACCAGGTCCAAGGCCTGCACGCCGTTGGCGCCTTCGTAGATCTGGGCGATGCGGGCGTCGCGGACGAATTGGGACATGCCCCATTCTTCGATATAGCCGTGGCCGCCATAGACTTGCTGGGCGTTGGTCGCGAATTCGAAGCCCTTATCGGTCAGGAAGCCCTTGATGACTGGCGTCATCAGCGAGATCAGGCCGTCGGCCTCCGCGTCTTCGTTCCGGTGGGCGCGGTCGATCAGCGAGGCCCCCCAGAAGGTGAAAGCACGCGCGCCCTCCACGAAGCTCTTCTGGTCCATCAGATTGCGGCGGATATCTGGGTGCACGATCAGCGGATCGGCCGGGCCGTCGGGGTTCTTGGCGCCGGTCACATCGCGGCCCTGAAGCCGATCCAAAGCATAAGCCAGCGCGTTCTGATAGGCGATCTCGGCCTGGGCATAGCCCTGCAGGCCAACACCGAGCCGCGCCTCGTTCATCATGGTGAACATCGCGCGCATGCCCTTGTGCTCTTGCCCCAGCAGGTAGCCCGTGGCCTCGTCGTAGTTCATCACACAGGTGGAGTTCCCGTGGATCCCCATCTTTTCCTCGATCTTGCCGACCGAGACGCCGTTGCGGCCGCCCAGATTGCCGTCGTCATCGACCAGCAACTTCGGCACGATGAACAGCGATACGCCCTTGATGCCCTCGGGCCCGCCTTGGATCTTGGCCAGGACCAGGTGGACGATGTTGTCCGCCATGTCGTGGTCGCCCGCCGAGATGAAGATCTTCTGGCCGGTGATCTTGTAGCTGCCGTCGTCTTGGGGGACGGCCTTGGTGCGCATCATGCCCAGATCGGTGCCGGCATGGGGCTCCGTCAGGTTCATGGTGCCAGTCCATTCGCAGGTCGTCAGCTTCGGGAGCCACTTCTGCTTCTGCGCGTCCGATCCGTGGGCGTGGATCGCGGAATAGGCCCCATGGGTCAGGCCGGCATACATATTGAAGGCCATGTTCGAGGCCGACAGGATCTCGCCCACCGCCGTATGCATCAGGTACGGCAGGCCCTGGCCGCCATAATCGGTGTCGGCATCCAGCGCCGTCCAGCCGCCGTCGCGCACCTGGTCGAAGGCCGCCTTGAAGCCGGTGGGCGTGCGGACCACGCCATTTTCCAGCGTGCAGCCTTCCTTATCGCCCACTTCGTTCAGGGGATGCAGGACGTCGGTCGCCAGCTTGCCTGCCTCTTCCAGAACGGCGGCGGTGAAGTCGCGGTCCATCTCGTCGTAGCCGGGGATGGATTGGTCTGACGCCTTCAGGACGTCGTGCAACACGAACTGCATGTCCTTGGTCGGAGCGATATAGCTGGGCATTGTGGTCCTCCTCGTCGGGTGAGTGGGGGGCGCCGGCCACGCCTTCCCGATCGTTTCTGGTCGGTTAACCGGCCTTGCGGGTCTCCATCTCGGCCAGCATTTTCTCGCCCCATCGCAGCTGTTCTTCCAACTCGGCGATGGCATCGTTCAAGTCGTCGCGCTGGGCGACCATCTCGGCCAGACGCTCGCGACCGATTTCATAGCTGCGGGCGACCTGGGTGTATTGGCCGTCCCCCAAGTCATAGAGATCCAACAGCTGTCGGATTTCCTCTAACGAGAAGCCGAAGCGCTTGCCGCGCATGATTAGCTTCAGCCGTGCCCGGTCGCGCCGGGTGAACCACCGTTTTTGCCCTTCCCGCTTCGGGAAAAGCAGTTCTTTTGCTTCGTAAAAGCGAAGCGTTCGGGGCGTGACTTGGAAGCTGTCGCACATCTCTCGGATCGTCATCAGTTGTTCAGACATCCTATGTCCTTGTCCATCTGGGTCTTGGCGCGGAGAGCCAGATGCGGACGTCGCCTTACCGTTACAATCGAAGATGACGTTTACGTAACCGCGACGTCGCGTCAACGCGGTGACCGCGCAATTTGCCGTTACGTCAGATCGGCTTGAGCGCAATTTTGCTGCTGACGGCGAGCTGTCAGTTGGGGGGCGATAGCGGAAGTCCTGGGCTTTCGGAGGACTTGGACCCATGGAATCGCATGTAATGGAAACGGTGACGTTTCGCTTGGTGGCCGACAGCGACGCTGGGATGTTCGAACGGGCGGCGCGGGACATGGCCGGTTGGCTGAAAGGTCGTCCCGGCTTCGTGGCGCGGCGCCTATCGTGCGGCGCCGATGGGCTCTGGATCGAACAGATTGAATGGACGGACATGGCGGCCGCCAAGGCAGCGGCGGCGGAGATCGGCCACGCATCCGAGGTGGCGCCATTCGTTCAAGCCATCAACGGTCAATCGGTCGTATTGCACCATTCGGATATCCGAGTGGCGCTGGGCTGATACGAACGGGCAACCGGTCGATGTTCCAAAGGTGCAGGCTGGACCGTCTCCATGCCGTGACATGCTGTGGGGTCTTTGATGATCGTTCGGTTCTTCTGCCATGACACCCGATCAGGTCTTGGAGCGGCTGGCCGGATTGGACCGGGATGTGGTCATCACAGCGGCCTGGGGCGAGACGACATTGTTCCTCAACCCGGGGGGACGATGGCCGAGGGGGGCGTACTTTGCCACGGTGAAGATGCGGGACGGGCCGAACGATCGGGCGTCCGGCCTGGACCGTCCCGGCGTGTTTCGGGTTAATCTGGGTGTGCAGCGGGCGGATTTCGTGTCTCGTTTCGATCCACCGCCGCGGCGGCCCGGAAAGGGTGGGGTCGTAGAAGGCGGCTGGGCGTTTGCTGCCCTGGATCGGCTGACGCCGCACCCAGTCTATGGTTGGATGGGGTGGGTCAGTATCCTGTCGCCATCTGCCAAAACGCTGGACGGGCTTGCGCCGTTGGCCGAAAGCGCACTGGCGCGGGCCGGCGCGACCCTGGCCCGGCGCCGCTAGGCTTTCTTGGCGGCCAGGTCGGTGCGGACCTTGTCGCGCAGGGCCGTCAACTCGTCGATGGCTTCGTCCAGATGGCGACGGCGTTCAGCTAGTTCATCCAATTGCCCGTCGGCCAAGTCGATCCAGGCTTGCATCTGCGTCCGCCCCTCGGGGTCGGCGTCGTAGAGATCGAGCCATTGCCGGATCTCCTCAAGCGAGAAACCAAATTTCCGGCCGCGCAGAATCAGAGTCATCCGGGCGACTTCGCGGGGGCCGTAGAACCGGGCGCGGCCGACCCGTTCGGGAAAGAGCAATTCGATATATTCGTAGTGGCGCAACGTCCGAGGCGTCACGTCGAACCGCGCGCACATGGCTTTGAAGTCAAGCCGATCCGACATGCCCCATCCCTCCCGGTGGCAGCGCCTCCGTTGCGACATTCTGGCATGACGGAGGGGGCGCTGTCCATTCCGGGGGGTTGCGGCCCGGTCGGCGCGGGGTCAATCCTGCGTGCATGAGCGCGCCAGACCCGAACGATGCCCGACGCCGGGCGGCCCACCAATTCATCGCCGCACTGCCGCATTGTAAGTCCCTGGGTATGGCTATCGAAGCGGTGGATGAAGGGCGGGCCGTGATCTCGATGCCATGGGCCGAGACGCTGGTCGGCGACCCGCGGACGGGCGTAATCCATGGCGGGGCCGTGTCCGCCTTAATGGATACGGCGGGTGGCGCGGCGGTGCTGTGCCATTCGGAGGCCGGCGTCTCGACCGCGACGATGGATCTGCGGATCGACTACATGCGCGCCGCAGCGCCGCATCAGACGATCACGGCGACGGCTCTGTGCCACACGGTCACACGGTCGGTGGCGTTCGTGCGGGCCGAGGCCGCGGACGAAGACGGCGTGGTGGCCCAAGCCACCGGAGCCTTCACGCTGGATCGCAAATGAAGCGGCCCGAGCCGATTCAGGTGGTCAAGCAGCGGCGCGATGCGGCTTTGCGCGCCTTGGTCGAGGGCGTGCCCTATATACGCTTCCTGGGGATCGGGTTCGACCGTCGCGGGGATGAACTGACGGGTGTCTTGCATTACGACGATAAGCTGATCGGCAACCCGGTGTTACCCGCCCTGCATGGCGGTGTGACGGCCGCCTTCCTGGAGGTGACGGCCATCGTGACCCTGTCTTGGGCGATGCTGTGGGACGATCTGGAAACCGGGCGGCTGGCGGCAGATGGGCTGACCTTCGATACGCTGCCGAGGCTGCCCAAGACGATCGACATGACTGTCGACTTTCTGCGGTCGGGCCTGCCGCGGGATGCCTATGCCCGCGCGCGGATCAACCGGTCGGGGCGGCGCTATGCCTCGGTCCATGTGGAGGGCTGGCAGGACAATCGCGACCGGCTGTTCGCCCAGGCGACCGGGCATTTCCTGATGCCCCGGCGCGAGGGGTGATGCGCGCCGCGCCGGATCTGTCCCATCGCCGCATTCTGAAGATCGCCGTTCCGGTGGTCCTGTCGAATGCGACGGTGCCGATCCTGGGGGCGGTGGATACCGGCGTCGTCGGGCAAATGGGCGAGGCCGCGCCCATTGCCGCCGTCGGGGCCGGGGCGATCGTGCTGACCTCGGTTTATTGGATCTTCGGATTTCTGCGGATGGGCACGACTGGAATGGTCGCCCAAGCCCTGGGCGCCTGGGATGGGCGCGAGGTCGTCGCGCTGCTGAGTCGGGCATTATTGATCGCGGGTGCCGCAGGCGCGCTGCTGATTGTCGGGCAATCTGCGATCTTCGCCGCCGCCTTTTCGGTGGCGCCGCTGGCGGACGACGTGGAAGGGCTGGCGCGCGGCTATATGGCCATCCGCATCTGGTCGTCGCCCGCCGCGATCGCGATCTACGGGTTGACCGGCTGGTTGATCGCGCAGGAGCGGACGGGGGCCGTCCTGGTCGTTCAGGTGGGCATGAACGCGGTAAACATGCTGCTCGATATCTGGTTTGTCCTGGGGTTGGGTTGGGGCGTGATAGGCGTGGCCTGGGCGACCTTCCTGGCGGAATGGTCCGGTTTGGTCCTGGCCGTCTGGTTTTGCCGCGACGCCTTCGCGGGGTCGGCGTGGCGGGACAAGGCGTCTGTCTTCGATGCCGCGCGCCTGCGCCGGATGCTGACGGTAAACGGTGACATCCTGATCCGCACGCTGCTCTTGCAGGCGACGTTCACCTCGTTCCTTCTGATGGGCGGTCGGTTTGGAACGGTTGCGCTGGCTGCGAACCAGGTGCTGTTGCAGTTTCTCTACATAACGGCCCATGCGCTGGACGGTTTCGCTTTCGCCGTCGAAGCGCTGGTGGGCCGGTACTTCGGGGCGGGCGATCGCGGACGGCTGAGGCGCGCGGTGGTAATGTGTACGTCTTGGGGAGCCGCCATGGTCATGGCGCTTGCATTGGGTTTCGCGGCTATGGGCCCGTGGATCGTCGATCTGATGGCCACAGCCGGGCCGGTGCAGGCGGCGGCGCGGATTTATCTGCCCTGGATGGTGGCGGCGCCGTTGGTCGGGCTTGCCGCTTGGATGCTGGACGGCGTGTTCATCGGCGCCACGCGGACGCGGGATATGCGGAATATGATGATGGTGAGTTTCGTGGCATATCTTTTGGCATTGGCCGCTCTGGTTCCGCTGATGGGGAATCACGGTTTGTGGGCTGCGTTAATGGTGTCGTTTGTGGCGCGCGGCGTGACGCTGGGCACGCGATATCCGGCGTTGGAGCGCGCGGCGAGTGTGGGGGAACAGCCCCGTTGTCGTAGGGCTTGAACCGACGAGGGCGCCGGCGATCACGCCCCATAGGTATTTGAGGCCAGAGGACGAGGTGGTAAGAGCCAGATGTCCCGATCTGTGGCCACCGCATCCGAGACGTTTGCGAAACCGTCGCGGGCCAGCAGGCGATCCAGACCGGTGGCCAGGGTCGCGGCGAGGCTGGGGCCTTCGTAGACTAGGGCCGTGTAAAGTTGGACGGCGGATGCGCCGGCCTTGATCTTCTGGTAGGCCTGTTCCGGGGTGGCGATGCCACCGACGCCGATTAGCGGCATTGTCGGGAGCAGTTTTGAGAGGCGGGCAAGCGTCCGCGTCGAGCGCTCGAAGAGCGGCTGGCCAGAGAGACCGCCCTGTTCCGTCGCATGGACAGAGCGGAGGCCGGTGCGGTCCAGCGTGGTATTGGTGGCAATGATCGCGTCGACGGGCTTGGCGGCTTGGGCGATGGCCTCCAGGTCGGCGTCGGAAAGATCGGGGGCGATCTTTAGGAAGATCGGGATGCGGCGATCCAGGATATCGCGCGTGCCGAGCACGCCGAGCAGAAGGGCCGTCAGGGCAGCGGGGCCTTGGAGGTCGCGCAGGCGCTCGGTGTTGGGGCTGGAGACGTTGATTGTGGCAAAATCCACATGGGTTCCGCAGGTCTTCAGAACCGAGGCGAAGTCGGCGGCGCGGTCGGCGCTGTCCTTGTTGGCGCCCAGGTTGAGGCCGATCACCGTGCCTTTGGGGCGCTTGGCCAGGCGGGCGGCGATGGCGTCGGCCCCGTCATTGTTGAAGCCGAAACGGTTGATGGCCGCCTGATCTTCGGTCAGCCGAAAGAGGCGTGGTTTGGGATTGCCGGGCTGGGCGCGGGGCGTCGCGGCGCCGACTTCGAGAAAGCCGAAGGCGGTGCGGCCCAGGGGGCCGAGCGCGGTGGCGTTCTTGTCGAAGCCGGCCGCGAGGCCGATCGGATTCGGAAGGTCGAGACCGGCAAGCCTAGTCTGCAAGCGGTCCGATGTCAGGGGGCCGGTCTTGGGGCCGAGCCCGGCATTCAATGCCGTGAGGGCCAGGCCGTGCGCGCGCTCCGGATCGAAGGCCCGCAGGGCGGCGAGGCCGAGCTTTTCGATCATTCCAGCCCGGCGGGGAAATCGTGGATGCCGTCGACCAAAGGCAGCGGCTGGGCCCAGGCGACCTGATCCAGGCGCAATGGCGCATAGAGATGGGGGAAGTCCTGGCCGCCGCGGGACGGCTCCCATCTGAGACGTGGTCCCAGGGCGGTCTCTTCCACGGCGATCAACCAGAGCCCTTCGACGCCTGCGAAATGCCTGGCTGCCGTCTCGGCCGCCTGAGCGGCGGTCGAGAAGTGGATATAGCCATCGGCCAGGTCCACGGGCGCACCCAAGGTGGTCTCGTCGGCCTTGAGTGCCTCCCATTCGGGCGTTCGGAAAAGCTTATAGATCATGGCGGCCCCTCTGCCGCGCAGGCCACGCTGCGTCAAGGCGGGGGTGGCGGCATATCACTTTGACATTCCCGGCGGATCGGTTTCACGTTTCCGACACCAACATGGGGACAAAATCATGAAAAGACTTCTGACAGCTGCTGCCACGCTGGCCCTGAGTGCGGGAATGGCCCAGGCCGAGTATACGTTGCACATCCTGCATATCAACGACCTGCACAGCCGGATCGAGCCGATCAACCGCTTCGATTCGACCTGTTCGGCCGAGGATGACGCGGCGGGCGAATGCTTCGGCGGCGTGGCTCGGGTAAAGACCTTTATCGACGGCAAGCGGGCCGAGTTGGAGGGGCAGAACGTGGTCGTTCTGGATGCGGGCGACCAGTTCCAGGGCTCGCTGATGTACACGACGTATAAGGGCGACGTGGAAGCCGAGATGATGAACGCCATCGGCTTCGACGCCATGGCCGTCGGCAACCACGAATTCGACGACGGGCCCGAGCAATTGGCCGAGTTCGCCGGTGAGGTAGACGTGCCCATCGTGTCCGGCAATCTGGATCTGAGCCAGTCGAACGTGCTGGGCGAGGATCAGGTGGCCGACCATCTGATCTTGGAGGTCGGCGGTGAGCGGATCGGGATCGTGTCGGCCCTGGCCACGGATACCGTGGAGACGTCGAGCCCGGGTGACAGCATAATCTTCCAGGACGAGGTCGAGGCGTTGCAGGCCGACGTGGACGCGCTGACGGAGCAGGGCGTTACCAAGATCATCGCGCTGACCCATGTGGGCCTGCCCCGCGACCGGGAGATCGCGGCGGCCGTGACCGGGCTCGACGCCATTGTGGGCGGGCATTCCCATACGCTCCTGTCGAACACGGAGGAGGGCGCCGAGCCCTATCCGACGATGGTGGGCGATGTGCCGATCGTGCAAGCCTATGCCTATTCCAAATATGTGGGCCACCTGACGCTGCAATTCGATGCGGATGGGAACGTTCTGGAGGCGTCGGGAGATACGACCGTGCTGGATGCGAGCGTCACGCCCGATGCGGCCGTTGCGGCGCGGATCGGTGAACTGGCCGGGCCCATCGAAGAGCTGAAGTCCCGCGTGATCGGGGACGCCACCGATGCCATCGAAGGCGCGCGCGAGGTCTGCCGGGCCGGTGAATGCGCCATGGGCAACCTGGTGGCGGATGCCATGCTGGACCGCGTTGCCGATCAGGGCGTCCAGGTCGCGATCCAGAACGGCGGCGGTTTGCGTGCCTCCATCGACAGTGGTCAGATCACCATGGGCGAGGTGCTGACGGTCCTGCCGTTCCAGAACACGCTGGCGACCTTCACCGCCACGGGCGCCGATATCGTCGCAGCCCTGGAAAACGGGGTAAGCGAGATCGCCGACGGCGCCGGCCGGTTCCCGCAGGTGGCGGGCATGACCTATGCCTTCGACGCCGCGGCAGAGCCCGGCAGCCGGATCAGCGACGTGATGGTGGGCGGGGCGCCCATCGACATGGGCGCGACGTATGGCGTGGTGACCAACAATTACATGCGCAACGGCGGCGACGGTTATGCTATGTTCTCGACGGCCGAGGATGCCTACGATTTCGGGCCGGGGCTGGAGCTTGTGGTGGCCGACTACATCGCCGGTTTGGGCGGCAGCTACACGCCCTATACGGACGGGCGGATCACCGCGAAGTGACGTTTGGTCTGGGCCCGGGAAGGGCTTAGGTGCATGTGGACGGGGGCGCATCTCTGGTGCGCCCCTGTTTCGTTTGGAGCGGAGGAGAGCGGGATGTGCGGCCGGTTTGTCTTGGCTTTGGATGGCGACGATGGGGATCTGTCGGACCTGATTGACCTAACCGACGCGGCGCCTTCTAACGATCTGCCGGAGGCCGGGCCGCGTTACAATGTCTGCCCGACGCAGATCATTCCGGTCGTGGTGCCGGGGCGGCGGTTGGTGGCGATGCGCTGGGGGTTCTTGCCGCATTGGTACAAGACGCCGACGGACGGGCCGCTGATCATCAACGCGCGGGCGGAAACGATCGCGACAAAGCCTGCGTTTCGGGACGCCGTTCGGACGCGGCGATGCCTGGTTCCCGCGACGGGGTTTTACGAGTGGACCAAGGATGCGGATGGGACGCGACTGCCCTGGTATTTCCATCCGACGGACGAAAAATTCATTATGTTTGCAGGCGTTTGGCAGGATTGGGGGCCGCAGGATCAGTCGACCTGTGCCATCGTCAGTTGTGCGGCTGGCCCGACCATGGCGCAGGTGCATCACCGGGAACCGGTGATGCTGGCGCGCGCGGATTGGGCGCGATGGTTGGGCGAGACCGGCGAGAAGGCGGCGCCATTGATGGCGCCTGCGCCGGAGGGGGCCGTGGCGCGGTATCGGGTGGATCGGGCGGTGAATTCAAACCGGGCGGAGGGGGCTGGATTGATCCAGCCGCTGGTGGGGGCGGGGTGACCTCTTTGGGCTTGTCAGCCCTCATCGGCTGGGGAAATCGACGTCTGATCCGGGTCTGATTTACGTCGGACGTTCCTGGGGGATATCTGGGGCCGTTTGCGCGACGCATATCCCCAGTGTTCAGTCCAAAGCCCCGGCGTTAAGAAGAAGAGTCGCGATTGCCCTGTCCCCGCCATCAGCTCGTGCGTAATTCAGAGCCGTTCGGCCCTTGGTGTCCCGCGCATTGGGATCTGCGCCACCTTGCAGGAGCGCCCGGACGACCTCGAAATTGTCCGGTTCGGTGAGGGCGACCAGCAAGGGGGTGCGACCCTGGACGTCTTTCAACTCCAAGTCTGCGCCCAGGTCCAAGACGATTGGGATGAACTCTGGGTCGATCACGATGTGCAGCAGCGCGATGCCGCTCTCGTTCTGCGCATTTATGTCAGCCCCATGCCGAAGAAGGAGGGAGAGGATTTCTTCGAAATCCGCGTCGTCCAGCAGATGGATTGCCTGGAACCCGAAGCGATCCGTTGCGGTCGCCAGGGCCGGGTCCGTCATCAAGGCGCGTTCGACGGCCGCAGCCCCGCCCGTCTGCACGAGAGCATGGAATGCCCGGATGTCATCGGCGGTTGGATCGGCCCAGGCTGTCTGGCCCAGGCCGAAGACTACAGAGGAGAGCAATGCCAAGACCCTGCGCATCGCGACCAAGCCTTCTGTCGTTCAGAGGCACATCCAGCCTCGAAAAGGACGCTGGCGTCAATTTGGTATTGGACATCGCCCCGTTCTGTCCACGGTTCTGACCCTCGGTGTTGAAGATGCCCCCGGGTCGCCGTCACCGGCTGATGGTTAGGTAAGCGTCCGTATATTCGTCGCGGGCCGCCCCGGCATATGGGGTGTCCTCGCCTTCCTCGGGGAGGAGGGCGATGCCCTGCTGCTGGATAGTGGCCGAGGCGCCTCGGAGATCTTCCAGCCGGTCACGTTGCTCGGGCGTCAGCCCTTCCTGTGCACCGACACGGTCGAAGATGGCTTGGGCGCCGATCGTGCCGACGCCGACAATGGCGCCGTGAAGGAGCAGCGAGCCGATCCCACCCGTCGTCGTGGCCAGCAAGGCGTTGATCGCGGTCACGGCGACGGCCTCGAACGTGTTGGAGGCGGCGGCTTCGGATTGGTTCTCTGCGAGGGCCGTTTCCCGGAAGGTTTCACCGGCCTTCTGGAACGAGCCGACCAAGACGCCGAGATCTCGTCCCGCATCCTCGGCGATTTGTTCGGGCGTCGGCGCCGCGCCGAAAGCCGCCGGGACACTTGCACCGTCCGCGGTCGGATCGCGGGCGATCGTCTGCGCCCGCTCCACCGCGTCGTCCAGCGCGCCAATGAGCTTGTCGCGGCTCGCGTCGCTGAGCGACTCGTTGAGAAGGACGTTTCCGACAAACGACGTGACGAGGCGGCTGTCGTTCCCCTCTTCCGTGGCGAAGCCGTCGCGGAAATCCCGGGGCATGCCGTCCGGTTGAATGTCGGGCGACCCCACATTGCCGGCTTCGTTGACGAGACGGTCCATGTTGTCGACGAAGTAGTCGCTGAGGGCGTCCAGGGTCTTTTCGTCGGTGATCGCGCCGGTATAGCCGCCAGCCTCTACGATAGACTGAAAGATCGTCTCGCCCCGGTCCACGTTGCGCGGTGTCGATCCCGGTCCGGCGGCGAGTTCGACGAGTTCGGCGAGTTCGGCCTGGTCGGTCTCCACGAAGCGCTCGATCACCTCCTGCCGTGTTGCAGCCTGCTGGAACAGTTTGTCGAGCAGCGCGTCGGCCGGCCTTGGATCGCTTGCGACCCCAGCCCCCTGGGGCGAAGCGGCGTCATTGGCGATACGGATCATGGCGCCCCAGGCCGCGGTCTTGAACGTATCCCCGACCCCGCCGTCGGCGAACGAGACCATGTTCGTTCCGATCGCCACGATGACGTCATTCGCCAACGTTCCGCTATCCGACCGAGCGCTTGCCTCGGCGATGATCGAGGGCAGGATGTCGGGATCGCGCTGGCCCAGCGCTTGGAAGTTCGGGACGCTTATGATGGCCAGATCGTCCGCCTTGACCGTCCCCGCATCCGCAGCGTCGGCAAGGCCAGCCACCAGCAGGTCGCGGGTCCGCTCGCTTGACCCTGCCGCCCCGATCAGCGCATTGCCGATTGCGTCGCCTGCGATGCCGCCTTCTGCTGCCAGGGCGACTAGGTCGCCGACGAATTGGCTGCGCCGCCCGGTATTGCCGTCGACGTCGTAGTCGGCCAACTTTTCCGCGATCAGAGCGGCTCGTCCCGGCCCGCCCGGCGCGTTCTCGATGACCTCGCGGACATCATCGCTGGCTTGGCCGTCCTTGAAAGTCGCTTCGGGAAATGGGGCATCGGCGGCTGTGGTGGGCGCGCTGGCGATCAGCAGATCGTTGTTTATCTCCATGATTTCAAACCCTCCGCATCGGGGCTTCCGCCCGATCGTATGTGACGTTGATTTCAAGACAGAGGGCTAGCGCGCCTACCTTACACCGGCATTACGCGACGCGGCCGGACGCTTGGGACGAGGCGCCCTTTGATCGTCGTTGGTGCGCTACGGATGCGTCCGGATTATGCGCGCAACGTCCCCTGTGCGCCCCGCTCGCGATAGGGTGTGGTGCCGTAATGGGCGCGGTAGCATTTTGAGAAATGGGACGGGCTGGTGAAGCCGCAGGCCAGGGCCACGTTGATGATCGACATGTCGGTTTGCATCAGCAGGTTTCGCGCTTTGCTCAGGCGGAGTTCCATGTAGTAGCGCTTGGGGCTTCGGTTCAGATAGCGGCGGAACAGGCGTTCGAGCTGGCGGGTGGACATGCCCACCTGTTGGGCCAGGATCGACGGGCTGATGGGTTCCTCGATGTTCTGCTCCATCTCGCGGATGACCTGGCTGAGCCGCGGGTGGCGGACGCCGATCCGGGTGGGGATCGAGAGGCGCTGGGTGTCCTGGTCGGTCCGGATGGAGGAATAGATCATCTGGTCGGCCACCAGGGCGGCCAAGTCTTCGCCATGGTCGGCGGCGATCAGATGCAGCATCAGGTCGACGGACGCCGTGCCCCCGGCCGTGGTGATGCGCTTGCCGTCGACCGTGAAGATCGACTTGGTCAATTCGATTTCGGGGAATTCCTCGGTGAAGCTGTCCTGGTTTTCCCAGTGGATCGTGGCGCGTTTCCCGTCGAGCAAGCCGGCCATGGCCATGGTCCAGGAAGCCGTGCAGATCCCGCCGATGGTGATCCCGCGTCGGGCTTCGCGCCGCAACCAGGCGATGATTTTCTTGGTTGAGGCCTGGGCCACGTCGACGCCGCCGACGATCATCAAGAGGTCGTCGCGGCCGATCTCGCCCAGATCTCGGTCCAGCAGGAATCGCGTGCCCCCCGAACAGGTCGCCACCTCGCCGCCTTCGCCGACCAGGTCCCACCGATAAAGCGTGGCGCCGGCCATCCGGTTTGCAATGCGCAGCGCGTCCAAGGCCGAGGCCATGGACAAGAGGGTGAAGTTTTCCAGAAGAACGAAGGTCACGTGGCGTGGCTGATCGGGGACGTCCACGGTCACGGACCGAGGGCGCTCGGGCGCGGTCGGGGCCGTGATACGTCCGTCTGCCGGCATGGCAACCTCCCTGGGGCGGATATGGGGCCGCCAATCCGTTCCGAAAACCGCAAACGGCGGTCGGGATCAAGCAAATCTGGTATCAAGGCGGGTGGTGCGACCGAACGCGATGGGCTAGGCAAGCGGCCCAGACCGACGTGAGAGGGACGAGACATGGCGTGGTCCAAGGCCGATTGGAGAGCGAAGCCCCGGGTGCAGATGCCCGATTACACCGATGCCGCCGCGTTGAACGCGGTCGAGGCCCGGTTGGGGAAGTATCCACCGCTGGTCTTTGCAGGCGAGGCGCGGACGCTGCGCTCGGAATTGGCGGCGGCGGGTCGGGGCGAGGCATTCCTTCTGCAAGGCGGCGATTGCGCCGAGAGCTTCGCGGAGTTCAGCGCAGACACGATCCGCGACACGTTCAAGGTCATGCTGCAGATGGCCATGGTCCTGACCTTCGGGGCCAAGGTGCCGGTGGTGAAGGTGGGCCGCATGGCAGGCCAATTCGCCAAGCCGCGCAGCGCGCCGACCGAGGTGAAGGATGGCGTGGAGTTGCCCAGCTATCGCGGCGACATCGTCAATGAATTGGCCTTCACGCCCGAGGCGCGAATCCCCGATCCGGCCAAGATGCTGGAAGCGTATACCCAAGCGGCGGCGACGCTGAACCTGCTGCGCGCGTTCTCCAAGGGCGGCTATGCCGATATGCACCAGGTTCATGCCTGGACGCTGGGCTTCGCCGAAGGCGACCGCGCGGCGCAGTACCGGGATATGGCGAAGCGCATCCAGGACACGCTGGATTTCATCACCGCCGCCAATGTGGGCGCGAACAACGATGAAGTGTCGACGGTAGACTTCTACACCTCGCACGAGGCGTTGTTGCTGGAATACGAAGAGGCGCTCTGCCGCCAGGATTCTTTGACCGGCCAATGGTTGGCGGGGTCGGGTCATATGATCTGGATCGGCGACCGGACGCGGCAGCCGGACGGCGCCCATGTGGAATTCTGCCGAGGCGTGTTGAACCCCATCGGTCTGAAATGCGGGCCCACGACGACCGGGGATGACCTGAAGGTCCTGATCGAGACGCTGAACCCCGAGAACGAGATGGGTCGTCTGACCCTGATCGCGCGGTTCGGCGCGGGCTCGGTGGGCGACCACCTGCCGCGTCTGATCAAGACGGTGCGCGAGATGGACGCGAATGTTGTCTGGACCTGCGACGCGATGCACGGGAATACGATCAAGTCGTCCTCGGGCTACAAGACTCGGCCCTTCGACAGCGTGCTGCGCGAAGTGCAGGAATTCTTCGCGATCCACCGCGCCGAAGGCACGGTGCCCGGCGGCGTGCATTTTGAGATGACCGGCCAGGACGTGACCGAATGCACCGGCGGCGTGCGGGCGGTGACGGACGAGGATTTGTCCTCGCGCTACCACACGGCCTGCGATCCGCGTTTGAATGCATCGCAATCGTTGGAACTGGCCTTTCTGGTGGCCGAGGAATTGTCGGGCCTGCGAGCGGATCGGCAACGCGCCGCGTCCTGACGCGGCGGCGCGACAGGCAATGGCGGTGACGGCCGTCGGGGCTTGACGGGTCCATGTGGTCGTCGTCCTGCGTCAGGAGCGGTCACGACAGGGCGCGGGCTTTGCGGCGGTTGGTGGCGCTGGTCGCCGTCGATCAGGCCGACGCGGCGCAGCGGGTCCAAACCCATGCGCCGCATCGGACGGTGACCCAAGGCAGCGGTGTCCGCCGGTTCGAGGGGCCGGATTTCCGGCCGATCGGGCCGGCTCTGCATCTTGGCATGTGATTGTGAAGGGCAGGTCTGGATAATGGCCGTTCGCCCGTCGTGAAGCGGACCCTGTCGGGCCGGTCCCCGGGCAGGCCCGCCGCTACTTCACCACCCGCAGCCAGGGCACGGGCGAAGGCTCGAACGCGGCCTGTGGTTCGGCGAGTTCCATGGGCCGGACCTCGTCGGCGCGCCGCTGCGGGACGGGCGCGGTGCCCTGGACGACCGAGAGGCGATGATCGACGATCTGGAACCGGCGCGGCGGCGCCGTGACGGGGCCGTCCAGGCCCAGACAGGTTAGCGCCTTGGTCACCCGCCCCGTGTGGTCCAGAAGGGGCAGGACCAAGAACTGGCCGCGCAATTGGCCTTCGGGCCCGTCGGAGAGCAAATCCATCTCCAGCGTTGCAGGTGTCTCGAAGACTTGCTCGACCAGATGGGTGGCGCGGGTGCGGACGTCCAGATCGAAGAAGGCGCGAACCGGCAGGCCCCGGACGTCCATTCCCATGATATCATGCATGATCCCACCCCCCAACCGCACGCGGATCGTGCCAGACCGAACACGGTCCAGGATCATGGAATGCCCTAAGGTGAAGGACATGGACCGCGGCTCTAGCGCGTCGCGCCGGGGGATCGCCTGGCCGTCGCGCAGCGAGGACCAATAGCGCCAGGTTTCTTCCAACAGCGGGCTCTTGCGGGTCATCCGCTCTCCCATCAGGTCGTGTACCTCGCCCTGGCCTGTCTTGCCCCGGCTGCCTTCCATCCCCGCCATTGTCCCGCTCCTAAATCTTCGATGGCCCGATCCTGTCCGCTTTGGGACATGAATAAGGCTGACACCGCCACCCGAAGGCAGAAATAAGGCAGAGCGCCATAAATTGCCCGCAATTCCTTACGAAAGGGTTAACTAAGCGCTGCTTCGTGGTCAGTGCGGCCCGCTTGCCGCCATCGTTTCTGCGGGCTAGGCGAGAGCCATGAAATCAATGACCGGATATGCCGCATTGGACCGCAACGGTCGCCGCTGGGAGCTGCGATCGGTGAATGCGCGGGGCCTGGACATCAGGTTGCGGCTGCCGGACCGGCCGGCCGGTCTGGAACCGGCCGTGCGGGCCGCGTTGGCGGGCCTGGGGCGCGGAAATGTGACGGTGTCGCTGCGCATGACCGCCACGGCCGAGACGGCCGGGGATGCGCTGGTCGAGGCGGCCCGGTCGCTACTGGCCGCGGAGGCGGCAGCGGACGAGGCGGGGCTCGACCTGCGACCTGCGACGCCAGCGGATGTGCTGTCCCTGGCCTCGGGGCGGGGGGCTGATCTGGACGTGCCGTTGGAGACGTTGGGGGGTGATCTGGTCGATCTGGTCGCGGCCTTCGACGCCGATCGCCTGCGGGAAGGGGCGGCGCTGCATGGGATCCTGGCCGGTCAGATCGCGGAGATCGCCGATCTGACCGCCCAAGCCGCCGATCTGATCGAGGCCCGGGCCAATCATATCGCGGAGACATTTCGGGCAGCGTTCCGCCGCCTGACCGATGCGGCGCCCGAGGCGGCGATGGATCCGACGCGCGTGGCGCAGGAGGTGGCGGCCTTGGCCGTCAAGGCCGACATCACCGAAGAGATCGACCGCCTGGGCGCCCATGGAACGGCGGCCCGGGATTTGCTGGCCGCCGACGGCCCGGTGGGGCGGCGGCTGGATTTTCTGACACAGGAATTCATGCGTGAGGCCAACACCCTGTGTTCCAAGTCCAACATGGCCGAGTTGACGACCATCGGCCTGGCTCTGAAAGCCGCCATCGACCGCCTGCGCGAGCAGGTGCAGAACGTTGAGTAGAGCGATGCAACGACGCGACATGATCCAGGGCACGCGCCGGGGTTTGGCGATCATCCTGTCCTCGCCCTCGGGCGCGGGGAAGTCGACGATGGCGCGGCGGCTGATGGCCTGGGATCCGTCCTTGAGTTTTTCGGTCTCGGCCACGACGCGGCCCCCCCGGCCGGGGGAAGAGGATGGGGTGCATTATTACTTCCGGTCCCGCGAGGAGTTCGCGGCGATGATCCTGGACGGCGAGATGCTGGAACATGCGGAGGTGTTCGGGAACCATTACGGAAGCCCGCGCGCGCCGGTTGAGACGGCGCTGAGCACCGGGCGGGACGTGATCTTCGATATCGACTGGCAGGGCGGGCAGCAGATCCGGAACTCGTCGCTGGGCCGGGATGTGGTGTCGATCTTCATCCTGCCGCCCTCGATCCCCGAACTTGAGCGGCGGTTGCGCGAGCGGGGGCAGGATGCGGCGGACGTGATCGCCGACCGGATGGCCAAGTCGGAGGCCGAGATCAGCCATTGGGCGGAATATGACTATGTCATCGTCAATGACGACTTGGATACCTGCGAGGAACGTCTGCGGACGATCCTCACGGCAGAGCGGCTGCGGCGTGACCGTCAGCCTTGGCTGACTGAATTCACGCGGAGTCTGTCGGAGGAGTTCCGCGAGAGGGAGGCGACATGATGTACGGGTTGGACGGGGTGATGCCGGTCGTCGCGGCAGACGCCTGGGTGGCGCCGGATGCGAATGTCATCGGGAACGTGGTTCTGGGCGCCGGGGCATCGGTCTGGTTCGGGTCGACTTTACGAGGGGACAACGAGCCGATCACGATCGGCGACGGGACCAATGTGCAGGAAGCTTGTGTGGTGCATACCGATCTGGGCTTTCCCTGCATGGTCGGACGAAACGTGACGGTGGGCCATCGGGTGACGTTGCATGGCTGCACGGTGGAAGATGGCGCGTTGATCGGGATGGGTGCGACCATCCTGAACGGCGCCGTGATCGGTGCGGGCAGTTTGATCGGGGCCGGGGCGTTGATCACGGAAGGCAAGGTGATCCCACCCGGCTCGTTGGTGATGGGCGCGCCTGGGAAGGTCGTGCGGGCGTTGGATGCCGATGCGAAGGCCGGGCTTTTGGCCTCGGCCGCCGGGTATCGGGCGAATGCGGCGCGCTTCCGGGCGGGACTTTCGGCGGTCTGAGATCGGGGTCGCGGCCACTCTTGTCGGCCCGCTCGTCGGGGTTCGCGGCCCCTTCGGTATCCGCTCCCTCCTCGCTTCGGTCCGGCGCCGGGGCGACCCTGGGGTGGTCAGACAATCAGGCTGAGATGGCTCTCATCGGCGCTGACCGAGACCGGGCGGCGCAGGTCGCGGGACAGTTTCGCCAAGACGCCGAATTGGACCTCGGAGCCGGATAGATCCTTGGGCAAAGCTGCGCGGCCCAAGCTCTGCCAGAGCATTGCGTCGATCTTCAGCCGCTTGGCATCCACGTGGATCACCCAGGCGGCATGGCTGCGCGTCAGCTCGACCTTGGCGCCCCAGGGCGTGGCCACCTCGACACAGCAGAGCGCCAGGCAGGCCAGCCGCATCTCGGACCTCAGGCGGTCTTCGTCGTCGCGCCAGATCACCTCGGTCCGGGTATCACGATACATGGCGTCGACGACGTCACGCATCTCGCGCGCGGGGATCGGCGTGTCGCCCTTGGCGGCGCCGAAAGCCATGCGAAAGAACCGGATACGCGCCATGGCGGCGTCGACCGAACTGCGGATCAGCGCCATCTCTTCCGACCCGCCGCCTGACATTTCGAGCAATTCCAGGCCGTTGCCGATGGCGCCGATGGGGCTGACCAGATCGTGGCACAGCCGCGAGCCCAGTAGGGCGACCAGATCGGGCTCGTCCTCGGTGGTCATCGGGCTAGGCTCCTGCATTACGAGATTGGTCATTGGGATTCCCCTATGTCAGCCGACCTGAACGCCATGTTGGAGCCCGGAATGCTGGTGCGACACCCAACCGAGCCAGATTGGGGCCGCGGGCAGGTGCAATCCAATATCGCGGGCCGGATCACGGTCAATTTCGAGAACATGGGCAAACAGGTCATCGACGGAGCGCGCATCGTTCTGGTTCCCATCTTCGAGTAGTCCGCCTTTGCCAGGATATGGTTAAGAAAGGATTGAGGCGTCACCAAGACGTCACATGTCGACGCGGTGTTTCGGCGGCGATCCTCGCATGTTAGAGGCCCGCCATGGCACATCTGGTCCCTGTCATCACCCGCGATCCAGACCTTGTGCGGGCAGCGCAAGGTCTGCGGCACGATGTTTTCGTCGCCGAGCAGGGCGCCCGGCCGGGACCGGGTGGGTTGGAGGTGGATGCGTTCGACGGGGGCGCCGATCATCTGGTCCTTCAGGATGCCGCGCGACCCGACCTGGGCGTCGTGGCGACCACGCGCATCGCGCGAGGCGCGCGGTATACCGCGCGTGAATTCGACATGGGGGCATTGCTGCGCAGCGATCGGCCTTTGGCCGAGATGGGGCGGACATGCCTGCATCCCGATTACCGCGGCGGGTCCGCCGCGTTCGCCCTTATGCAAGCGGCCTTGGATCATGTCTCGACGCTCGGGGCCGAGGTCTTGGTCGGCACCGCGTCGTTTCCCGGTGCCCATCCAGAGCCACATCTGCCGGCCTTGCGGCGCCTGGCCTTGGAGGCGCTGGCGCCGCCTGCATTTCGGCCCGTCGCCACCGGCCCCCATGCGATCACAATCGCCGGTGCGGCGCCGCGGGCGGCCATGCAAGGCGTCCCGTCGCTGATCAAGTCCTATATCCGGGCGGGCGCCTGGGTGGGCGAGGGCGCGTGGTGCGACCGGGCCTTCAACACCGTGGATATCTGCATCGTGCTGGACCTGGCGCGACTGCGCTTGCCACAGGTGCCTGCGGTGCGGATTTTGGCGCAGGCATGACCTGGGACGATGCGGTTCCGCCGCCCCGGCCGCGGCTGGGCCTGGGGGATTGGCTGCGGGTGGGCCGACGAGGCGTGCCGTTGGTGCTGACCGTCTTCGGCGGGTTGACCCTGCTGCTGGCCATTCGTCTGGTCGAGCGGCCGCTCTGCGGTCTGCGTCGCCCGGTGACGCCCTGGATCACGCGGGCCGTCTGCAAGGCGGCCTTCGTCTGGATCGGATTGCGGCGGGTGCGACGGGGCGTGCCGTTGTCCGGTTTGGGCGCGGCGGTGTCGAACCATGCGTCCTGGCTGGATATCTTCGCGCTGAATGCGGGGAAGCAGATCTACTTCGTCTCCAAATCCGAAGTGGCGAGTTGGCCCGGCATCGGTTGGCTGGCGCGGGCGACGGGGACGGTGTTCATCCGACGCGCGACGCGCGAGGCAGCGGTACAGAGGACTGTGTTCGAGGCCCGCCTGCGGGCGGGACATCGGCTAATGTTCTTTCCCGAGGGCACCAGCACCGATGGGCGACGGGTGCTTGGGTTCAAGCCGACGCTGTTCGCGGCGTTCTTCTCCGACGATTTGCCGGACATGCAGGTGCAGCCGGTGACGTTGGCGTATCATGCGCCGCCGGGCGCGGCGGCGGCGTTCTATGGCTGGTGGGGCGAGATGTCCTTTGCGTCCCATGCGCGGGCCATGCTGGCGGCGCCCCAGCATGGGCGGGTGGAGGTGGTGTATCATCCCCCGTTGCGCGTGTCGGATTACGCGGATCGGAAAGGGTTGGCGCGGGCGGCGGAAGAGGTCGTGCGCCAAGAACTGACGGCTCAGGGTCTGGTGGACGGAAGCGAGGGGGCTTCCCCTCGCGCTCCCCGCATAAGGGGGCTGTCTGCCCCCTTATGAAACCCCCGAAGGTATTTATGGCCAGAGGAAGATCAGCGTAGCGGGGCGGTCAGGGTCGTAAGGCTGGCCGCCGGATCGTCGGTGGACCAGATTTCCTCGCCGATGCAGAGAAAGTCGGCTTTGTCTTTCAGGGCAGACACGATCGAGCGGTCCAGCGCGCCCTCGGCCACAACCGGCAGTTCGATCATCTCGGACCACCATTGAAAGAGGTCCGCATCCGCCCGGTCGCCCGTGCCCATGGATGTCGCGCCCACGGGGCCAAAGGTGACGTAGTCGGCCCCGGCCTCGCCCGCATTCATCCCGTCATGGCGCGACGTGCCGCAGAAGGCCCCGATGATCGGGTCCGGCCCCCACGCGGCGCGGAGTTTGCGCAAGGCGCGTGGGTCGGTCAGGTGGACGCCGTCAAGGCCCAGGCGGTCCACCAAGGCGGCGTGGTCGGCGATGACCAAGGGCACGTCGAAGCGATGCGCGACCTCACGGCAGGCATCGGCCGCGCGGGTAACCCGGTTTTCGTCGCGGGTGGCCAGGTCGAGGCGCAGGCAAGCGATGTCATGGGCGTCGAGGAGTGCGGCCAAGCGGTCCGGGAAGGTGGCGTCGATCTCGGGCGGGGTCACCAAATAGAGTTGCGGTATCTCGGTCATGGTGGTCCCCTGGAAATCCGTGCCGGACTAGCGGCGCGCGCGGGGCAGGGCAAGGTGGGCGAGATTTCTACGGCGGAATGCAGACGTGGTCGGCCCGGAATGGACCTTCGGGCTGCCCTGGTCATCCGCCGGCCCCACGTCTGCTGGATCCGACGCAAGCCGGCCGCCTGGCCCGTCGCCGACACGCCCCTGGGCCTAGCAATCTGGTGAGGTTGGGTGTGTGGCTGCACCGGAGCGAGGGTCTGGCGGCCCAAAAGTGGCTGGGTGTTCACGCTTTTATGGAAACACCTCTGCGATGGGTCATCTCGGACGGGACTCAAGGGTATCCGGTCGATCGAGACCCCTCGGATCAGTGTCGTGGGGAGGACGATTCTGAGCGAGCGTGAACCGTTATGCAATAAACGTCGCATTGCCGAACCGGGGCCGGTCGATCGGCCCGCTGGGATCTTAAAGGGTCGACGCCCGCTCCGAGTGAAACAGGTCGCGCCGCGCATTGAAAGAGCGCCAGGATCCGTCCCGTGAGGGCCATTCCGACTGCCGGATAGGCGCCGTCAATCCAGATGAGCGACCTTGGCTTCGGTTGGAAAAGGACGTTGGTGGCGATCCAGGGGGCGGCCATGAAGGCCCCGAAGACCCAGGCGGGGGCAATGACGGCGATGATCCCCGCGGGTTTGTCCCACCCGTTGCCCACGGCATCCTGCCGCGGGTCGCGCCGCTTCGCCAAGCCTGGGCCGTTGCGCGCCAGACGCGCGCGCGGTAGGGCGCGGCGCATGTTGGATCCGCGCCCTGCCTTCGTGCTCGTGCGCCCACAGATGGGCGAGAACATCGGCGCTGCCGCGCGCGCGATGCTGAATTTCGGGCTAGAGCATATGCGCGTGACCGCACCCCGCGACGGCTGGCCCAACGAACGGGCCGTGGCCTTGGCGTCCGGTGCGGGGCGATTGTTGGACGCGGCCATGGTCGTGGACACGACCGAGGCGGCGGTGACCGATTGCACTTGGGTGCTGGCGACGACGGCGCGGGATCGGGACCTGACGAAGCCGATCTATACGCCAGAGACGGCGATGGCCGAGGCGTTGGATCGCGGTCGCCGGGGCGAACGGGTGGCCGTGCTGTTCGGGCCCGAGCGGGCCGGGTTGGAGAACGACGACATCGCGCGGGCCAACGCCATCGTTCATGTGCCGACGAACCCGGATTTTGCCTCGCTGAACTTGGCGCAATGCGTGTTGCTGATGGGGTATGAATGGCGCCGCGCGGCGACGGGTGCCACGGGGATGGAGGTCGAGATGGCGGGAACCGAGTGGGCCAACCAAGCGGAGATGGAGGCGCTGGCGGTGCATTATGAGGCGCGGCTGGGCGAAGCCGGGTTCTTCTTTCCCGAGACGAAGGCGCCCGCCATGAAGCGGACGTTGCGCAACCTGTGGTCTCGGATGCCGCTGACCCGCGCGGATGTGCAGGTGTTCCACGGCATGATGCGGCAGATGGTCCGCTGGAAGGAGCGCGGGTGAACGCGGCGGAGCGGCTGCGCCGCGTTGTTTTTCTTTGGATGAGGGGCGTGGCCCAAGCGCGCGGATCGCGGGCGCGATCCCCTGGCTCGAACGCTCCGGGATATTTCTGGCAGGATGGGGGATGGGGCGTCTCGTCCCCTCGTCTGGTCGGACCTTAGGGGCTAAGTCACGCGGGACGAAACGAGAAGGGGGCCGCATGGCCAAACGAGCGATCTTCGAGGAGGTCTCGACCACGGAGCGGCCGGCAGCAACGGCGGGTGTGATCGACGCGGCGCGGCGCGGGTCGCGCCTGGCGGCGCGGGTGTGGTTGATCCTGCTCTTCTTGCTGGTCGTGGTGATGATCGCCGTGGGCGGGCTGACGCGGTTGACCGATAGCGGGCTGGCGATCACGGAATGGCGGCCGGTGACGGGAGCGATCCCGCCGTTGTCGGCCGAGGATTGGCAGCGGGAGTTCGATCTCTATCGTGCGATCCCGGAATATCAGTTGCAGAACCGGGGGATGAGTCTGGCCGAGTTCCAGTGGATTTACTGGTGGGAATGGGGGCACCGGCAATTGGGCCGGGTGATCGGCCTGGTCTGGGCGCTTGGGTTCTTCGGGCTTCTGGTGACGCGGAAGATGCCCACGGGTTGGACCGGGCGGTTCCTTGCCTTGGGCGTGTTGGGCGGGATCCAGGGCGCCATCGGCTGGTGGATGGTGGCCAGCGGGCTGACGGGCACGATGCTGGACGTCGCGTCCTATCGGTTGGCGACCCATCTGGGGCTGGCCTTCGTGATCTTGTCGCTGATCGCATGGTTCGTGCTGTCCATGTCGCGGCCCGACGCGGACTTGTTGCAGGCCCGGCGATTGCAGGATGGGCGGCTGCGTGTGGCGGCCTCCTGGCTGATTGGCCTGACCTTCGTTCAGATCCTGATCGGTGCGCTGGTGGCGGGGATCGACGCTGGGCGGAACTACGTCGACTGGCCGCTCATGGCTGGCGGCTTCACGCCGCCGGGCATGTGGGAGTTGGAGCCGGTCTGGCGGAACCTGTTCGAGAACGATGGGACCGTGCAGTTCTTCCACCGCATCAGCGGCTACGTCTTGCTGTTCGCGATCATCGGCGTTTGGTGGGTTGCCCGGAAGGCGGCCAACCGTGCGACGGCGGGGGCCTTCGCCGCCGTCCTTGCCATGGCCGTTCTGCAAACGATCCTGGGGATCGTGACGGTGATGAATTCCTCGCCCTGGTCGTTGGCGATCCTGCACCAATTCGGCGCGGTCGTCCTGATCTGCCTGGCCGTGCGCGCGCGGCATCGCGCGAAATACCCGCTCCCCCAATCCGTGAGGGCCTGACATGGCTGCCTATGACGATCTGATGGCGTTCCAGCGTACGACCGAAGCCTTGTCCCAAGTGGCGGGCCGCACGGGTTGGGATCAGGAGGCGATCATGCCGCGCGGTGCTGCACCCCAGCGGGCCGAGGAGATGGGCGCCTTGGAGGAGGTGCTGCATGCGCGGCGGACCGATCCCCGCTTGGGGGATTGGTTGGCGGAGGCCCATGCGCCCGATGACGTTGCGGATGCGAATTTGCGCGAGGTGCGCCGGTCTTACGAGCGTAACCGCAAGGTGCCCGCCAAACTGGCGGGCGAGATCGCGCGGGTCACGTCCCTGGCCCAGGGGCAATGGGCGGAAGCTCGGGCGGCCGAGGATGCGGCGGCGTTCCTGCCGGTGCTGGCCGAGGTGCTGCGGCTGCGGCGGGAGGAGGCGGCGCATCTGTCGGATGGCGACCCCTATGACGCCTTGATGCAGGACTACGAGCCGGGCGGGTCGTCGGAGGCCATGGCGACGATGTTTGATGAGATGCGCCCCCGACTGGTGGCCTTGCGGGAGCGGGCCTTGGCCGCGGCGCCCGCGCCGCGTCTGTCGGGTGCGTTCCCAAAGGCGCAGCAGCTTGATCTGGCTGCGGAAATTGCCCGGGTCTTTGGCTATGACTACGATCATGGGCGGCTGGATTTGGCGGTTCATCCGTTCTCGTCCGGCTCTGGCCTGGACGTCCGGATCACGACGCGGGTGGACGAGGCGGATCCGTTCAATTGCCTCTATTCGACGATCCACGAGGTCGGGCATGCGGCCTACGAGCAGGGCGTGGACCGAGACCACCTGCTGACCCCCATCGGCAACGGCGTGTCCATGGGGGTGCATGAGAGCCAGTCGCGCTCGTTCGAGAACCAGATGGGGCGGTCGGAACCCTTCTGCCACTGGCTCTATGGGCGCATGCGGGATGTGTTCGGCGATATCGGGGTCGGGTCCGAGCGGGATTTTTACCGTGCCGTGAACGCGGTGCATTCGGGCTATATCAGGACCGAAGCGGATGAGTTGCATTACAACCTCCACATCATGCTGCGCTTCGATCTGGAGCGGGCGTTGATCCGGGGCGAGTTGGAAGTCGGCGATCTAGAAGCGGCCTGGAACGAGCGGTTCTTGGCGGATTTCGGGGTGGTTGTGGACATGCCATCGAACGGGTTCATGCAGGACGTGCATTGGTCCGTGGGGTTAATTGGGTACTTTCCGACCTATTCGTTGGGGAACCTCTATGCCGGCTGCTTGATGGCGGCCGCGCGCGCCGAGGTGTCGGGGATCGACGACGCTTTGGCCAAGGGGGACCCGTCGCTGGCGACGGGGTGGATGCGGGAGAAGTTGCAGCGCTTCGGGGCGCTTCGCACGCCGGAGGAGACGGTGCGGGCGGCGACGGGCGAGGCGCCATCGGCGGGACCTTTGCTGGCCTATCTGGATGCGAAGTTTGGCGATCTGTATCCTTGATTTGACAGTTGCTTACGCGGCGATCTTCGTGTTGGCTCCGTAGTAGAGGCCGACCACGTGTTCGGCCTCGGCGAAGAAGAGCCAGCGTTGGACGAAGACACCCGACAAGTGCAGCAGAACCGCCAAGGCGGCGGGCAGGTGGTGGGGGCCACCGATCAGGAGAAGCAGGACCGGAAGGACGACCATCAGCGCCATGGCGATAACTCGGAGCTTGATCGAGTGCTTGCGAGCGATTTGAAAAACCATCTCTCGCGTCAGGTAGTTATCGCCCGTGTGGGGGCGTTCCCAAAGGCTGACCTCGCCGTCCAGTTGGGTGGCGGTCCGCAGGGTCGATCCGGCCTCGGCGAAGCGGCGGTCGCCTTTCCACCAGTGGAAGCCGACCACGGCGCCGAGGAGGACCATCAAGACCATCGCGGCGGTGACGTTGCCCGAGAGAAGCGCGCCGCCCGTGATCGCCGCCGTCAGGAAGAAAGCGGGGGTGGCGGGTTGGTTCCAACGGGGGACGGCGCGGATCTGGGTGTAGATCATAGCGGTCGTGAAAACCGTGAAAAGTGAAAGGGTTGCGCCGAGAATGCCGAGGGGGACGAGACGGATCTCGAAGAAAATCTCGCCGATGGCATAGACGCCCATGGTCAGGAGCGCGGCGGGGGCTGCGATGGCTTCGCGGCTGAGCCAGGAACTGCGCCATTGGCTGTAGCTGCGCCAGGCGTTCTTTTTGTTGGCCAAGTGGAAGAACGCGGCGAAGAGGCCGCCGACGGCGAGGGCGTAGGCGATCAGATAGAAAACGAAGGCAATCCAACCGTTTGTGGAAGGGAGGCCCAGGCCGAGGAAGGCCAGGAGGCCGAAGCCCGCGCCCGAGAGGGTGGAGAAAAGGATGACCGAAGGCGCGGGGTGCATCAGAGCTTCTCCAGGGTGCGGTCGAGCCAGCCGAGGAAGCCGCTCGGCGTGTCGGCGACGGGGGCGAGGAAGGGCGCAAGGATGTCTTCTCCACCTTTTGATTCAGGGGCTTGCAGGGCGTCCTTTACACGCGGTGGCAGGTATTGGTTGACCGGGCGCGTGCCTTTTTCGGGCAGGAGATCGACGCCGCCGCGCTCGGTCACGAGGCGGCTGACATCGCTGTTGGGGTCGGCCAGATCGCCGAAATGGCGGGCGCCGGCGGGGCAGGTGCGGACGCAGGCGGGTTCGCGGTCTTCTTCGGGGAGTTCCTCGTTGTAGATGCGATCCACGCAGAGGGTGCATTTCTTCATGATTCCAGCGGCTTGGTCCAGCTCACGTGCGCCGTAGGGACAGGCCCAAGCGCAGAGGCCGCAGCCCATGCAAGCGTCTTCATTGACCAGGACGATGCCGTCCTCAATGCGTTTGTAGGAGGCGCCGGTGGGGCAGACCGTGACGCATGGGGCGTCGTCGCAATGGAGGCAGGATTTCGGGAAATGCACGGTTTGGGGTGACTTTTCAGGGCCCGTTTCCCGATCTGGGGTCACTTGAAAGCTGTGGACACGGTTGAGGAACGTCCCCGACGGCGTGCCGTAGGGGTCCTGATCTGAGAGCGGCGCGCCTTCCCCTTGGGTGTTCCACGCCTTGCAGGCAGTGACGCACGCATGACAGCCGACGCAGGTATCCAAGTCGATCACGAGGCCGAGTTTTACGTCGGGCTCGGACGGCAGGCTGGTCATGGGAACCCTCTTCTTCTTCGCGTCGTCCAATTTTTGCCCGACAATGCAATTAACCAGTGGCCCAAACCTCGGGAGAAAGGGCAGATATGAGGATAATCAGCGCCGCGATCGCCATAGCCTTGGGCAGTGCCTTGTGCAGCACGGGCGTTTTGGCGAGCCCGATCCAATATGAAGAAGCCTTCGACACGGGCCTGGGCGGCTGGACGGTCGTCGACGCGGCCGGAGATCGAAACGGGACGCAGAATATCTTGTCGAATACCGGGACGGGCGGCGCCGATGGCGGCGGGTTCCTGACCCTTCAGGACGTGACCGGCGGGTTCACCTATCTGGTCGCGCCGACGGCGCTGAACGGGGACCTGCGGGGGATGACCGGCTCGATGTTCTCGTTTGCGGTCGCGCATTTCGCGCCGGTTGGCGGGACGCGGTTCATCGACAGCTTCGGCACGGTCACGATCCGCAGTGGCAATCAATCCGTGTCGGCGGATGCCTTTTCCGGTGATCCCGATTCGACGTGGCGAGAGGCGTCGGTCCGATTCCTGGCGTCGGATTTCGGGGTGGGCACGACGGCGTTCGATACGATCCTGTCCAACGTGACCTCGTTCGAGGTGGCGATGGAGAGCTATTACGGCTTGGTCGAGACGGTCGGCTTCGACAATGCCAGCGTGGCGACCGTGCCCCTGCCGCCGGCGGGCGGGATGCTGGTCGCCGGGCTTTTGGGGCTTCTGGGATGGCGCCGTGTTCGCGCGGTCGGAGCGGCGGGCAGCTAACGCGCCTGTCAGAAGGGGGCTCTGCCCCCGTCGCCAGAGGCGACTCCCCCGGAGTATTTCCGGCAGGAAGAAGCACGGGCGCGTTAAGGTTAACGGGGTGTTGGCATCACTGGTCCGGACGTAGGCATGGCGCGGGTTTCGCCAAGCAGAACCACGACCAGCTGGAAGTATGCCGCACGCCGAGGCGAACGGATCGTGTGTGTAGTCAGCACGGCGTTTGGGCGCGACGATGGAGGAGCGCTCGCGCCCCCGGAGGTGGAGGCGCCCCGAGGAGCCTGGACAGGGCCGGCTCATTTGACGTCCCAGGCGAGCGCGTCGGGGCCAATGCCCACGGGCGAGGTCTGTGCACCGGTCTCGGGCTTCGTGAGGCCGTCGGCGGGGGCGGTGGTCTTTTCGAGTTTGACCTTCAGGTCGAACCAGGCGGCTTGGCCGGTGATCGGGTCGGAGTTCGACCAGCGCATGCCGTCGGCTTTGGGCGGCAGAAGTTCGTGGATCAGGTGGTTGAGGAGGAAGCCCTTGGTCTGTTCGGGCGCGCCGTCGCGGAGCGCCCAGGCGCCGCGGCGTTTGCCGATGGCGTTCCAGGTCCAGATGGTCTCGGCGTTCAGGACGGGCATATGGGCGACGGGGACAATGATGGCGCCGTGGGGGGAGGTGATGCGGGCCCAGTCGCCGTCTTGGAAGCCGTGTTCCGTCCAAAGGGCCGTTGGCAGGTACATGGGGTTTGTCCCATGGATCTGGCGGAGCCAGGCGTTTTGGGTGCCCCAGGAATGGTACATGGCCATGGGGCGCTGGGTCAGGGCTGTGATCGTGTAGCCGCCTTCGGCTTGGGGGGCGGTGGTGTCGTACCAGTTGGGGTGGGGGGGGAAGGTGTCCTTGATGCGGGCCCGAAGATGGTCGGGGGGCTGGCGGTCGCCATGGCCCTCGGCGGCCAATTGGAAGCGGCGGAGGGGTTCGGACCAGAGGGTGAAGATGTAGGGGAGCGGTTTGTCGTAGAGGCCGAGCTCGACGGCCCAATTCTGGTAGGCCTGGTTCCAGGGCTTCATGAATTGGGCGTCTTCAGGAATGTGGCTGACGCAGAAGCCGCCGTTTTCGATGTAGCGGTCCAATTGGGCGGGGTTCGGGGCGCCGCGGCCGATATCTTCGCCATTGCCCCGCCAGCCCATGAGGGGGCCGATGCCGGGGCGGCGTTCGTGGCGGATTATGTAATCGGCGTAATCGGCGTATTTGGGCTCGCCCGTGTCGGTGACGAAGCCGGGGAGGTCGAGCTTGGCGCCGAGTTTGACCAGGGTGGTCTGGAAGCCTTGGACGTCGCGGTCGGGCTCCACCACCGGCCAGCGGATGGCGTCAGCGGCGGCCTCGGCTTCGCAGATCGGCCGGTCGAGCAGGCTGATGCAGTCGTGGCGTTCCAGGTAGGTCGTGTCGGGGAGGATCAGGTCGGCATAGGCGACGGTCTCGGAGGAATAGGCGTCGGAATAGATGATGTGGGGGATGACGTAGCTGCCGTCGTCGTTCTTGTCGGCCAGCATCTCCATGGTACCCGACGTGTTCATGGACGAGTTCCAGGCCATGTTCGCCATGTAGAGGAACAGCGTGTCGATCTT
>JBCDCW010000010.1:0-31144 GCA_039180995.1 Pseudomonadota bacterium | reverse complement strand
GCGAATGCAGACCATGGCCTTCTTGCCGATGGCGTTCAGCCCGTCGCCCAGGCCCACGGTGGTGGTCGTCTTGCCTTCGCCCGCCGGAGTCGGGTTGATTGCCGTGACCAGGATCAGCTTGGCATCGGCATGGACGATCTGCTGCCCTATGGTCACGACAAGGCGAAGGTCTCCCAACGCCTTATCGACAGCGTGAAACCGCGGCCCGATGGCAAGCTGATCCTGGTCACGGCAATCAACCCGACTCCGGCGGGCGAAGGGAAGACGACCACCACCGTGGGCCTGGGCGACGGGCTGAACGCCATCGGCAAGAAGGCCATGGTCTGCATTCGCGAAGCCAGCCTTGGCCCGAATTTTGGCATGAAGGGCGGCGCCGCGGGTGGTGGCTATGCCCAGGTCGTCCCCATGGAGGAGATGAACCTCCACTTCACCGGTGATTTCCACGCGATCACCAGCGCCCATTCCCTGTTATCGGCGATGATCGACAACCACATCTATTGGGGCAACGAGTTGGAGATCGACATCCGCCGCGTCGTCTGGCGCCGGGTCGTCGACATGAACGACCGCGCCCTGCGCTCTATCGTGGCGTCGCTCGGCGGGGTCGCCAACGGCTTCCCGCGGGAAGCCGGGTTCGATATCACCGTCGCGTCCGAAGTCATGGCCTGCCTTTGCCTCGCCAACGATCTGGCCGATCTGCAAAAGCGCTTGGGCGACATGATCGTCGCTTACCGCCGCGACCGCTCGCCGGTCTATTGCCACGACATCAAGGCCGATGGCGCCATGACGGTGCTGCTGAAAGACGCGATGCAGCCGAACCTTGTCCAGACGCTGGAAAACAATCCGGCGTTCGTCCATGGCGGGCCGTTCGCCAACATCGCCCATGGCTGCAATTCGGTCATCGCCACGACCACGGCGCTGAAGCTGGCGGATTTCGTGGTCACCGAAGCCGGGTTCGGCGCGGATTTGGGCGCCGAGAAGTTCATGAATATCAAGTGCCGCAAGGCGGGGCTGGCGCCCGATTGCGTGGTGCTGGTGGCCACGGTGCGGGCCATGAAGATGAACGGCGGCGTGGCAAAAGCCGATCTGGGCGCCGAGAATGTCGAAGCCGTGGAAGCCGGCTGCGCCAATCTGGGCCGCCACATTATGAATGTGAAATCATTCGGCGTCCCGGTGGTCGTGGCCATCAACCACTTCACCGGAGACACCGAGGCCGAGGTGAAGGCCGTGCAAGATTACGTGGAAACCCAGGGCTCCGAGGCGATCATCTCGAAGCATTGGGCGGATGGATCGAAGGGATCCGAGGCGCTGGCCCGCCGCGTGGCCGAGATCGCTGAAAGCGGGGTCAGCAGCTTCGCCCCGATCTATCCCGACGATATGCCGCTGTTTCAAAAGATCGAAACCATCGCCAAGCGCATCTACCACGCCGACGAGGTCTTGGCCGACCAGAAGATCCGCGACCAGCTGCGCGCGTGGGAAGATCAGGGATATGGCGATCTGCCCGTCTGCATGGCAAAAACGCAGTACTCGTTTTCGACCGATCCCAACCTCCGTGGCGCGCCCGTGGGCCATTCGGTGCCCGTGCGCGAGGTGCGGCTGTCGGCCGGTGCCGGGTTCATCGTGGTCATCTGCGGAGAGATCATGACCATGCCCGGCTTGCCACGCGTACCCTCGGCCGAGACGATCGGGCTAAACGCGGCGGGCGAGGTCGAAGGGTTGTTCTAGGGAGAGAGCGTCCGAAGGGGGCATCGAGCCCCCTCCGGACGCGGCCTCCGGCGGAGGTATTTCCGGCCAGAGGAAGACGGGGCGCGCGCTGAATGGCCGCCTGAGGAAGAGAGGGCGGCATGACCGCAAAGATCATCGACGGAAAGGCCTTCGCGGCCGGGATTCGCGGAGCCGTGGCGGAGCATGTGGCCCGCTTGGCGAGCGAGCACGGGGTCAAGCCAGGTCTGGCCGTCGTACTGGTGGGCGAGGACCCGGCCAGCGAGGTCTATGTCGGCCACAAGCACAAGGCGACGGTGGCCGCCGGCATGGCCTCGTTCGAGCACCGGCTGCCGGCAGATACGTCCGAGGAGACCCTGTTTGACTTGATCGACCGGCTCAATGCCGACCCGTCGGTGCATGGCATCCTCTGCCAGTTCCCCGTGCCCGCCCATCTGGATGAACGTCGCACAGTCGCCCGCATCGACCCGGCCAAAGACGTGGACGGGCTGAGTGTCGCCAATGCCGGTCTGCTGGCCACCGGAGGCGACGCATTGGTCAGTTGTACCCCACTGGGCTGTCTGATGCTGCTGCGGGATGTGTTGGGCGATATGACCGGCAAGGACGCGGTGGTGATCGGGCGATCGAACCTGTTCGGCAAGCCGATGGCGCAACTTCTCTTGCGGGAAAATTGTACGGTGACGGTGGCCCATTCGCGAACCAAGGACCTGAGGGACGTCTGCCGCCGGGCCGATATCCTGGTGGCCGCGGTGGGCCGGGCCGAGATGGTCCAGGGCGATTGGGTGAAACCGGGCGCGACGGTGATCGATGTGGGCATCACGCGCGTCCCGCATCCCGACAAGCCCGGGAAGACGCGGCTTCTGGGCGATTGTCACTTCGCGTCCTGCGCCGACGTGGCGGGCGCGATCACCCCGGTGCCGGGGGGCGTGGGGCCGATGACCATCGCCTGCTTGCTCGCGAACACGGTCACGGCCTGCTGCCGGGCCCATGGCATATCCGCGCCCGAGGGACTGACGGCGTAGGGTGCGTGCTCGGCACGCACCACGCGCCGAAGCATTGCATGCCGAGCACGCACCCTACGGGCCTTTGCCGGCGTCCAGGAACATCCGCAGGGCCGCTTCGAATTCGCGCGGCTTCTGGGCGTGCAGCCAATGGCCCGCGCCCGGGATCGACGCCAGCCGCGCGGTCGGAAACAAAGCCTTGATCCGGGCACGATGCTCGGGCCGGACATAGTCGCTTTCCCCGCCCGACAAGAACAAGGTCGGCCCCGAGAACGCCCCCGTCAGGTCCGGGAACCCGATGATCCCCGGCATCTCGGCCTGCAACGCGTCCAGGTTCAGGGTCCAGCGCTGTTCCGCCACGTCCAAGGATTGCAAAAGGAACGCCCGCGTCCCGTCATCGGGCACGTTCGACAATTGCGCGGCCGCCTCAGACCGGCGACTGACGCGGGACAAATCGACGGCCCGCATCTGTTCGATCAGATCGGCCTGGCTATGGTCATATGCCACCGGAGCGATGTCGGCCACGACCAACCGCCCCACCAGATCCGGATGCGTCACAGCCAAGACCATCGCCGCCTTGCCGCCCATGGAATGGCCCAGAACATCGCAAGGCCGGTTCCCGATCACGTCCGCCAGATCAGCCGCCAGATCCCCATAGGCATGGCTGTCGGACCAGGGCGAGGCGCCGTGATTGCGCATATCGACCGCAATCACCTCGCGCGTGTCCGAAAGCCGCTTGGCGATCACGCCCCAATTTCGCGCAGACCCGAACAGACCATGGGCGATCAGCAAAGGTCGACGATCCGTCGGGTGTCCATGTCGGATCGTGTTCAACATGGAAACGGACTATCTCCGCCTGGGCCGGATTGCCAGCCGGACCACCGCGGGCCAAGCACGTCTCCATGCACCGAGACCTGGCGAACCGTATCGACGCGCTGGAAGCGCTGATGGCCGAGCGGCTGCATGTCCGCGGCGGCGGGTTTCGGGCCAAGCTCGAAGCAGGCCGCGGACGGCTGCCGCGCAAGCTTCGGCGGCAAGCCCAGGAATTGGCCGATGCCCGCGCCATGCTGGCGATGCCCAGCATGGCCGCCAAGCTCGATGCCCGCCGGATCGAAGAGGTCTGCGCCCTGTTGGAGCGCCATCTCCGCACAATCCCAGAGGGCAAATACGCCCGCCGCGATTGGTCCGCCACGCTTGGCCTGGCGGCCCTACGCGTGCTGATCCTATTCGCCGCGATCGGGGCGTTTCTGGCCTGGACCAAGATCATCTAGCACGCGAAGCCCCGAACGGTTCGATATTGCGGTCCAAAGACGGCAAAGCCGTCGCGGCTGTGGTGTTCCTCGCCCGAGGTCGTCTCGGCATCTCCGGCACGGCCGACGTCTCTCGGACCAGGTCAGCCATCGCCGCACCGCGCTAATGGGCCGGGCGAATAAACGTCCCGTTCCGCAGCTCGCGCATGGCCTGTTCCAACTCGGCCTGTGTGTTCATCACGATTGGCCCGTGCCAGGCCACGGGCTCCCGCAGGGGGGCGCCAGAAATCAGCAGAAAGCGCGCACCGGCCGGCCCCGCCGTCACCGAGATCTCGTCGCCGGTTCCGAAGCGGACCAGCGTGCGATCCCCCGACAGGTCCCGGATATTAACCTCCTGCCCCGCGATCTCCTTTTCCAGCCGAACACCTTGGGGCGCCGAGGCCTCGGCGAAGCGGGCCGCCCCGGTGAAGACATAGGCGAAGGTCTGGCGATACGTGTCGACCTTGAGGCGGCGCGACAGATTGGGGGGAAGGCTGATATCTAGATATTGCGGATCGGCGGCAATGCCGTCGACCGGCCCCCTCACGCCCCAGAACGCCCCGGTCACGACCCGAACCACCGTCCCGTCGTCATCCGTGACCGACGGAATGTCGGACCCGGCGATGTCCTGATAGCGCGGCGCCGTCATTTTCAGATCGCGCGGCAGATTGGCCCAGAGCTGGAAGCCGTGCATGCGGCCTTGCGCGTCACCCTTCGGCATCTCTTGGTGCAAGATGCCCGATCCCGCCGTCATCCACTGGACCGAACCCGGTCCCAACGTCCCGGCATTTCCCAGACTGTCGGCATGGGCCACCTCACCTTCCAGCACATAGGTGATGGTCTCGATCCCGCGATGGGGATGCCAGGGAAAGCCCGCCGCGTACCGGGCCGGATCGTCATTGCGGAAATCATCGAACAGCAGGAACGGGTCCTGCTCACTGGGATCGGCGAAGCCGAAGGCGCGGTGTAGATGGACGCCGGCGCCTTCCAGGGTGGGTTGGGCGGCGCGGGTCTCGACAACGGGGCGGATGGACATGGGCGATCTCCTTTGCCGCGAAGGTGGGCCCGGCGGTCGGTCGCGGCAAGGCGCGGACCCTGTGCGCATGTGCAGGGACGTTGTCCGCGCCCATCGGGGCGGGTAAGGGCGACCACATGGATGCACAACATTTCGAATTGGCCCCCTCGCCCGCCCGCCGGATCTTCGGCCTGCTGACCCAGGGCGTCCTGGGCCTCCTGCTGCTCTGGATCGCCATGGCCGCCCCACCGGAAGACCTGGGCTGGCGTGCCTTTCTTCTGGTCTCGGGGGCGATCGCCTTGATCCTGGCGATCCGCGGCTGGACCGGAAGCGCCGTGCCCCTGATCCTCAGCGAGCGGGGGCTTTACCAGGCGGACGGCACCGCCGTGGCCCCGCTGGACAGCATCGCATCCATCGACCGAGCCCTGTTCACCTTCAAGCCGTCCAATGGCTTCCTGATCCGCCTGAAGGAGCCATTGGGCCGCGCCTGGGTCCCCGGCATGTGGTGGCGCATCGGGCGCCGGGTGGGCGTCGGCGGCGTCACCGGCGGGGCCGAGACCAAGATCGTGGCCGACGCGCTATCGGCCATGGTGGCCCGGCGGGACCTGCCAATCGACTAAAGCAGCCCGTCCCGATCACCCATCGGCCACGCCCGCTTCCGCGAACGTGGCCATGCCCGAATGGCAGGCCAGCGCCCCCTTCAGGACCTGAATGGCCAAAGCCGCGCCGGACCCTTCGCCCAAGCGCAGACCCAGTTGCAGCAGCGGAGCCTTGCCCAGCGCCGCCAGCATGCGGTCATGGGCCGCTTCGGCCGACAGGTGGCCGGCCAGGCAATGATCCAAGCTGGCGGGGTTCTCGGCCTGCAGGCACAACGCCGCCGCGCAGCAGATGAACCCGTCCAGGATCACGGGCAGCCGGTGCGTGCGCGCCCCGGCAATGGCGCCGGCCATGGCCGCGATCTCGCGGCCGCCCAGCGCCGTCAGGACGTCCAGACCCGTCCGTTCCGGATTGGCGGCCAGACCCGCCGCCACCGCCGAACGCTTCCGCACCAAGCCGGCATCGTCGACGCCGGTGCCGCGCCCGGCCCAATCGTCGCCACCCAAAAGCGCGGCGGCGATGGCGGCTGCGGATGTGGTGTTGCCGATCCCCATCTCGCCCGTCACGATCAGATCGGCCTCGGGCGAGACCGCGTCGAACCCCGCGGTGAAGGCGGCGCACATCTCGGCTTCGGACATGGCGGGGCCTTGGGTGAAATCCGACGTGGGCCGGTCCAGCGACAGCGCATGCACATCCAACCTGGCGCCCGCCAAATCGGACAATTGGTTGATCGCCGCCCCGCCCGCCCGGAAATTCGCGACCATCTGCGCGGTCACATCCGACGGGAAGGCACTGACCCCCTGGGCCGTGACACCGTGGTTGCCCGCGAAGATCAGAACCTGGGGCGCCTCGATCCGGGGCCGCGGATCGCCCCGCCAACCCGCGTACCAGATCGCCAAATCCTCCAGCCGGCCTAACGCGCCGGGCGGCTTGGTCAGTTGGCCATTGCGGCCCTGGGCGGCCTGGATGGCGGCCTGGTCGGCAGAGGGCAAGTCGGACAGGCGGGCGCGGATCGCGGCGTGGTCTTGCATGAAGGTCCTCGGCATGGTCGTGCCCTTGTCTTTACCGGATGCGGGCGGACGGCTATGCGACGAAACGGCCTTCCCGTGACGCGGTGCGACATGTCCCTGAACTCCGATCTGGTCTCTGCCGCGATGCTGCTGACGCGGCTGCCGGTGCGCGGCACGCCCACGGCGCCGGCCGCCCGCGCCGCCTGGGCCTGGCCCCTGATCGGCGCGGGGATCGGCCTGGCAATTGCGGCCGTGGGGACGGCCGCTTTGGCGGTGGGGCTGCATCCCGGCCTGGCCGCGGGGCTGGCATTGGCCACCGGCATCACCGTCACCGGCGCCCTGCACGAAGACGGGCTCGCCGACCTGGCGGACGGCTTTTGGGGCGGGTTCGACAAGGATCGACGGCTCGACATCATGCGCGACAGCCGGATCGGGTCCTACGGCGTGATCGCGCTCGGCCTGTCGCTGATCCTGCGCTGGGCGCTGATCGGTGCCGCGCTGGAAACCGACCACGCGATCTGGATCCTCGTCGCCGCCGGGGCCGTCTCCCGTGCGCCCATGGCTGCGCTGATGCGCTGGCTGCCACCGGCGCGGCCAGACGGGCTCTCCAAGGATGTCGGTCGCCCGTCGAGCATGATCTTATGGGTCGGGCTTGCCATCTCAGGCCTCACCCTGCTGCCCCAAGGCCCAGGCCCCGCCCTGTTGACCGTCGGCCTCGTGGCCGCCACGGCATTCGGCCTGGGCCTGCTGGCCCGCGCAAAGATCGGCGGACAAACCGGTGATGTCCTGGGCGCGTGTCAGCAACTGGCCGAAATCGCGACCCTGGCGGCTTTGACCGCACGCTAGGGGCAGGTAACCTGCGCCCCATGAGTCTCTGGTCCCGTATCCGCGATGCCCTGGAACGCCTCCGCCCCGGCGAGGCGCTGGGCGCCCTATTCGACAGTCTGCGCGCGCCCCCCGAACGGTCCGTCGCCTTCACCATCGCCGTCATCGCGCTGAGCGCGAAGATGGCCAAGGCCGACGGCCAGGTCACCCGCGACGAGGTCATGGCCTTCCGCGAGGTCTTTACTATCCCCAGCGGAGAGATGGCGAATGCCGCCCGCGTGTTCGACATGGCCCGCACCGACGTCGCCGGGTACGAGGAATATGCCGCCCGCATCAAGGCCATGTTCGACGAAGATGCAGACGTCTTGCGCGATCTGATGGAAGGTCTCTTCCACATCGCGATGGCGGATGGCCGCTATCATCCCGCCGAAGACGATTTCCTATTCCGCGTGGCCGAAATTTTCACCTTGTCCGAGCGGGAATTCCGATCCCTCAAGACCCGTTTCGTGCCCGGAGCGGAGCCCGATTGCTACGACGTGCTGGGCGTCACGCCCGACACCCCCATGGACGAAATCCGCGCTGCCTGGCGCGCCGCCGTGCGCGAAACCCATCCCGACCGGCTGATGGCGCGGGGCTTGCCCGAGGAGGCCGTGAAACTGGCCGAGAAACGGCTAGTCGCGATCAACCGCGCCTGGGAAAACATCCAGGCCGGCGCCGGGTGACGCTCCGCCTGGCCACGTGGAACGTGGAATGGTTCGACCGGCTGTTCGGCGACGACGGCGCGGTTCTGGACACCGACGATTGGTCAGCCCGTTTCGAGGTGACCAAAGCCCGGCAGGCTGCCGCCGTGGCCGATGTCATGCGCTGGATCGACGCCGACGCTATGCTGGTAATCGAAGCGCCCGATGACAGTCTGCGCCGGTCCACCCGCGTGGCGCTGGAAACCTTCGCGGAATGGGCGGACCTGCGGACAACGCGCACTCTGATCGGCTTCGCCAATAACACGCGCCAGGAAATCGCGCTGATGTACGACCCCAACCGGGTCACCGCCCGCCATGCCCCCGGCAGCAGCGACACAGCCCCGCGCTTCGACGGACACTTCGACATCGACCTCGACACCGATCTCCGCACCGAGCAGCTGGTCTGGTCCAAACCCCCGCTAGAGGTCGACCTGGAGACCCCGGTCGGCCCTCTGCATTTGATCGGGGTTCATGCCAAGTCAAAGGGATCGAACGGCGCGGCGGACGCCGACGAGGCGCTGCGCATCGGCATCCTCAACCGCCGCAAACAGCTGGGCCAATGCATCTGGCTGCGGCGCCGCGTGGACAGCGCGCTGACGACGTCGCCCAACGTGATCGTCGCAGGCGATTTCAATGACGGGCCGGGCTTGGACCGGTTCGAGACATTGTTCGGACGCTCCGGCGTCGAGATTGTCTTGGGCAGCGGCGCCGAACGTTTGTACGACCCCTCGGCCGTGGTGCCGCGGCTCGGGGCGGCGATGCCCAGCACGGCAAGGTTCTGGGACGCCACGTCGGAACGGTATCTGAACGCCCTCCTGGACTTCGCCATGGTCTCGGACGGGCTGCGCGACCGGGCGGCCTGGCGCATCCTGCACCCGTTCGACGATCCCGACGCCGCGTCAGACCCGGTCTTGCGCGACGCCTTGCTGGATGCCTCGGACCATTTTCCCGTCATCCTTGACCTCTCGGCCCCCTCCGCCCACCTCTAGACCATGCGCGCGTTGATGATCCTCCCCTTCCTGGCCCTGCCAGCGGTGGCGCAGCAGGCCGAGCCCGATGCCCCCTCCCTGATGGAGCGGGGTCTGAAGCTCTTCATGGAAGGCTTCATGGAGGAGATGGAGCCCGCCTTGCGCGAGCTGGAAGACCTGGCCGAAGAGGCGGGTCCGCTGTTGGAGCAGCTGCAATCCCAACTGGGCGATGCGATCGGCGACCTGGACGCCTATCATGCGCCGGAAATCTTGCCCAATGGCGACATCCTGATCCGCCGAAAAGAGCCATTGCCCGATGGTGTGACGGAAAATCCGGACGGCTCGATCGACCTCTGAAGCTCCCCGCGTCTATCGGGGCCGCACGCCGCTCATACCCACGCTCAGCGCCTGTTGCACCAAGCCCGCGGCCAGCAGATAGGCCGACAATCCGGCGAAGATCCATCCCAAGGTCTGGCCCAAGCCGAATTCACCCCAGGCCGCCACCAGCGCCAACCCCATCCAACCGACCGTGACGGCCAGCGTCAGCGGACGCCATTGCGCCGTCCGGATCGGGTGAACGAACCGCAGGGGCAGGAACATCGCGATGGACAGAAGCGTGGCAACGACCAGCGTCAGCCAGGGATTTGGCTCTAGGATGAAGACGGCCAAGGCCACCATGTTCCAACAGCCGGGAAAGCCTTCAAAACTGCCATCCTGCGTCTTCATCTGCGTGTCGCAGAAATACAGCGCCGAGGCGAAGGGCACCACGATCAAGATCCCCCATCCCGCCCAGCCGGGCACCAAGCCCGACGCATAAAGCGCGTAGATCGGGATGAAGACATAGGTCAGATAATCGACGATCAGATCCAGCAGCACGCCGTCGAAGCGCGATGCGTACAACGTCACGTCCCAACGCCGGGCCAGCGGCCCGTCGATCCCATCGACGATCAGCGCCATCAGCAGCCAGAGAAACATGACCGACCAAGCGCTCTCGACCGCGGCCAGCAGGGACAGCATCGCGAAGACCGCGCCGGTCGCAGTCAGCAGATGAACGGAAAGAGCGCGGGTTTTCGGCCACATTTCCTGTCTGTGCCCGGTGCCGGGCGGCTTGTCGAGTGACCTGCTCCGGCAACCATGTGCCGGCGCCTCGGCGCGTCTATGCCATCAGGCCGCCAAGCCCTTCGATCCCATCTGTAGGAACTTCGTTCGCCGCTCGGCGCGAATGGCGTCGGGCGTCTTGCCGTCGAACCATCCCAGCATCGACGTGATGGCCGTGCCGACGGACCCGATCGCCGTGGTCCGGTCGCGATGGGCGCCGCCCACCGGCTCGGCCACGATCTGGTCGATCACCCCGAGCTTCAGCAAATCTTGCGCCGTCAGCCGCAGCGCCTCGGCCGCTTCGCGCATCTTTTCCGCATCTTTCCAGAGGATCGAGGCGCAGCCCTCGGGCGAGATCACCGAATAGATCGAGTGCTCCAGCATCGCGACCCGGTTGGCCGTCGCGAAGGCCACGGCGCCCCCCGACCCGCCTTCGCCGATGATGACGCTGATCAGAGGCACGCCCAGCCGCAGGCAGGCCTGGGTCGACCGGGCGATAGCCTCGGACTGGCCCCGTTCCTCGGCGCCCTTCCCGGGATAGGCGCCAGGGGTGTCGACCAGCGTGACCACGGGCAGGCCGAACCGGTCGGCCATCTGCATCAGGCGGATCGCCTTGCGGTAGCCTTCGGGGCGGGCCATGCCGAAGTTGCGGTCGATGCGGGTGCGCGTGTCGTGCCCCTTCTCATGCCCGATCACCATGATCGGACGTCCGTCCAGGCGCCCCAAGCCACCCATAACGGCATGGTCGTCGGCGAAGTTCCGATCGCCCGCCAAGGGGGTCCAGTCGGTGATCAGTGCGTCGATGTAATCGGTGCAATGGGGCCGGTCGCTGTGGCGCGCCACCTGGGCCTTCTGCCAAGGTGACAGCCCGCCATAGAGATTGGTCAGCATGTCCTGGGCCTTCGCGTCCAGCGCCGCGGCCTCTTTCTCCACGTCGACCTTGTCGTCGGACCGGGCCATGGCGCGCAGTTCCTCGGCCTTGCCCTCGATCTCGGACAGCGGCTTCTCGAAGTCCAGATATTGCGTCACACGGCCCCTCCCCGATCTTTAAACCCCCATATGGCGGGGGGCGCGGGGCGATGCAACGGGCGGCGCGAAGGAGGCGACGTGGGGCTAGCCCGACGAATACCGGCCGTTCATGGGCGGTTCGGATGGCCCCCGGCGCCTCGGCACCGTAGCCGCTCGGTCCTGGGATTAGGCCGGGCTGGCATCCCGCAGGCTGGACCGGCAAGATGTGACGGGATGGATCAGCACACCCGAAGATGGCGTGGCATGCGGCGGGCAAGACCCGGTCGCCGCGCATGACCCTAACTCGGGAACCGGGGAACCGCCCGGCGCATTTCGCCCAACCGAGCCCAAGCCCGATCCGTCGCCGGAACCGCCGCACCGGCCTAGCTTGCCTGATGGGCCAAGGCAATCCGACCCGGACGGGGCCATTGAGGCTATCGGTGACCTTTCGCATGTCCGAAGATACAGCCTGGCCCACTTAGCGGTCCCAGCAAGACCGAATTGACTGTCCGCACGCTTTGCGACGTTGGGAAGAAGAAGCTGACCAGATCTCCAAGTCGCGCCACCCTTCGGATTGGGACGAGCCGGACATCTCAGCCCCTGCTACCCGTCCCGCCGCTCCAATGTCGAATGCGCCCGCCTTTCGGCGGTGCGGCGATGATGGGCGATCAACCGTTCTGCCATCTCGAACAGGCGCTTGTCTCCGCTTCCATCGGAGACGAAGCGAACCGGCGTCTTGACCTGTTCGGTCCCATCGCAGGACCCGTCCAGCAAGTCCTCTAGGTCCGGCAGACCTTCATAGTCGACGCGGTTCACCGTCAACCGGGGATGCGAAGGCGCCGAGCCTGGCAGCCGGATCGCCTCTGTCACCACGTCACGGCGGATCGAGGCCGCCAGACCGTCCATGCCCAGGGCCATGTTTTCAGGCGCCAGGAACACAACGCCGTCGTCGCAAACCTGCCCGAAAATGACGCCCTCCGGGATCAAAGGCGCGATCCGTTGGTGCAGGGACACCGCGATCAGGTCGCGAACGTTTTCGCCCCAGAAGCTGGAATGAGCCAAACCGGGACGGAATGACATATGGATGGCAGCCACGCCTTTGGCGAACTGCCCGGTGGCAAAGGCCTGCGACGCCTCCGCTTCAAGCGTCTTCCGTGTCGGAAAAGTCGCTTCGGGATCGGTCCGGGCCACGGCCCGAAGCCGAGCTTCCGAGACCATTTGCATCCGCTCGTTCTCTAGCATCATGCCGGCCACCGGCACGACAATTGCATAGGTCAAAAGCAATGGCCCTGCGGCAAAGCTGACGAACCACATCATCAATTCGTAAGGCAGCATCACCAAGGCGACCAGATGGATCGACATCAAGGCAACCAAGCCGAACATGGCCTTCCAACCCCGCCTTTTCGGCCCCGCCGTGATGGCATCCCATGCCAGGCCCAAGCCACCCACCAGGATCATCGACACCACCCCGCTGGCCAACCCAACCCCGCCGATCCCGATCCGGGCCCCGACGGCAATGATCAGACAACTGAGCATGCCCCTAGCCCCCAGAAAGGCACCGGCCAAGAGGATGGGGATGTTCCGAAGGTCGATGATCATGCCGGGAAACGGCGTGATCGGCGCATGCATCTGTAGCACCGCGACCAAGCCGAATGTGATCCCCGCCAGTTGCGGCGCCAGCGATATTCCAGGCAGACGCCGTCGCACCGTCCCGTACGCCATGGACAGCAGACAAATCATCGCGATGGACCCGGCGAAATCCATCACCGTCCGGAGAAGTTCCTGGGACATGACACGGCCTCCTACGGGTCCGTCTTCACGTCCAACGCCTTTACAAAAACCTAACGGGCCCGGGCCGTTTTATCCGGCATTCGACTCGATCATCTCCGATTGGCGGACGATGACCTCGGCCTGCTTGATCGACGCGATATCCACCAGGCGGCCCTTATAGACCGTGGCGCCCGCGCCCTCGGCCTTCGCCTGCTCCATCGCGGCCAGGATTTCGCGCGCCTCGGCGACCTTTTCGGGCGGCGGCGTGAAAACCTCGTTCGCCAGCGCGATCTGCTTCGGATGAATCGCCCATTTGCCGACCATCCCCAGCACCGCCGACCGCCGGGCCTGGGCGCGATACCCCTCGTCATCGCTGAAATCGCCAAAGGGGCCGTCCACGGGCAGAACGCCATGGGTGCGGCAAGCCGCCACGATGGCGGCCTGGGCCCAATGCCAGGGGTCGGACCAGTGCCGCGCCCCGTCTTTCAGCATGTAATAATCGTCCTGGGTGCCGCCGATACCGGTCGTCTGCATCCCCATGGAGGCCGCGAAGTCGGCAGCACCCAGTGACATGGCGACCAGCCGGGGCGACGCGGCTGCAATCTCCTCCACATGGGCGATGCCAGCGGCGGATTCGATGATAACCTCCAGTCCGATCTTCTTCTGCCGTCCCGCCGCGGCCTCGGCGGCCGTCACCAAGGCATCGACGGCGTAGATATCGGCGGCGCAGCCGACTTTGGGGATCATGATCTGATCCAGCCGATCCGCCCCCCGTTCCAGCAGATCCACGACGTCGCGGTACCACCACGGCGTATCCAGCGAGTTGATCCGCACCGACAGGGTCTTCGTCCCCCAATCCTGCGCCCCGATCGCCTCGACGACGTTGGCGCGGGCCGTGTCCTTGTCGGTGGGCGCAACGCTGTCTTCCAAATCCAGGTTGATCACATCCGCCGCCGAGGCCGCCATCTTCGGGAACAGCTTCGGGTTCGAGCCCGGTCCGAACAACTGGCAGCGGTTGGGGCGGTCCGGGGCGGCGGGCTGGAGACGGAAGCTCATGGATAAACCTCAGAGTTCGATTGTTGCGCAAGCTCTGACCCGGGCGCTACATCGTTGCGCCAAGCATCGCAAGCGCTGCGATGCAGCACCCGTTCGATCGGGTTCACACCCAGTCTGCGGACAGGTCGCGCCCACAGCTTTCGATTCTCAGTCGGTCCATCTTGGCAAGTCGCCACGGCCCGGCCCCCCTCGGTCGCCAGACGGCTGCTGCTCAAATCCGCCTGGCATAGACATCCCCCGAATTCGCGGCATGGGGCAAAGCCTCCAGCTCGGCGGCCAGCGCCTCGGGGGACAGCCATGTCCGATGGTGCAGGGCATGATCCTCTCCGAGGCTGAGATTGTATTCATAGGCCCCCAGCGCACCCAACCGCGCGAGACAGCGATGCGCGGCCTCTCGCTGGATGGTGGTGAACTCGAACGACAGCGCCGGCAAGGCCTGGCCCAATCCCCGCAGGATCGCGGGTTCATGGCCCTCCACGTCGATCTTCACGAAGTCCGGCAGCCCGTGCTCGGCGATCAGCCGGTCCAGGGTCGTCGCCGGAACGGTCACGCGCCCGTCCCAAACCTGATCGCGCCAGCCGGGGGCATCGGCGGCGGCGGCGATGAAGTCCTCCGCCGCAGTCGCGACCGTGGGATTTCTGGAGTTCAGATGCAGGTCGATCTCACCCGACACGGCCCCGACGGCCAAGGGGCGGAGGGTGGCGCGGGGACAGCGGCCATAGATCAAGCGGAGGGCACGGAACAGCCGGGGCTGCGGCTCCACCGCCACGACCGAGGCGCCCAATCGCAGGAAACTGCCGGTCCGATCCCCGATATGGGCGCCGATATCGAACACCAGTGCCCCGGGGGCGGCGAATGTCCCGTTCAACCGGTCCATCCGCGCCGTCCGCGCCGCATCCCGGTAGTAAATCTGGATCGACCGCCGCAGGGCCACCGCGTGCCGGCCCAGACCCTGCCCGGATACGACTCGCGTCACTCGGCCAGGATCGACCGCATCAGCGCCACCGTCTCGGGTGCCGCCCAATCGGCTTCGCCGCGCAGCTGGGCGATGACCTGCCCATCGCGGTCCAACACGAAGGTGTGCGGCAGCCCGACAACGCCCAAGCCCTTGGCCATGCTCGTATCGGCGTCCAGATGGGTGGGCAGGTCGGTCAAGCCGAGCTCTGCCCAGAAGCGGCTGATGGCCATGGGATTGTGGCGGCCGAACGCCATGGTCACGACCTCCAACCCCTCATCCCCCAGCGTGTCCTGCAACGCCTGAAGCGATGGCATCTCGGCCCGGCAGGGCGCGCACCAGGTGGCCCAGAAATTCAGCACCACGACGTCGCCGGCATAGGCCGACATGTCCCCCGGCGTGCCGTCGATCATGCCGTAGCCGGTGACCGGCAGCGCGAAGGGCTCGACCGGTTGCATGCCGGACATGGTGCCGGTGATCAGACTTTCGTCCAACGGCGTCGCCTGGGCCGGGACGGCGACAAGGGTGGCGAGCGCGGCACCCGCCATGTAGGACGCGCGGAGCAAGGACTTAAGCAGGGACGACCGCATGTCGGAGACCTCGAACAAGATGTGGGGCGGCCGCTTCGCGGAAGGCCCGGACGCCATCATGGAGGCGATCAACGCCTCGATCGGCTTCGACCAGCGCATGGCCAAGCAGGATATCGAGGGCTCCCGAGCCCATGCCGCCATGTTGGCTGCCCAGGGCATCATCACGAATAAGGACGCCGAGGCGATCCGGGAAGGCCTTCTCACAGTGTTGTCAGAGATCGAGGCGGGCACGTTCCGGTTCTCGACCGCGCTGGAGGACATCCACATGAACGTCGAAGCCCGCCTGACCGAGCTGATCGGCGCCCCCGCCGGGCGGCTGCACACGGCCCGGTCGCGCAACGACCAGGTGGCGCTCGATTTCCGGATGTGGGTCCGCGACCAGGTCGACGCGACCGAAACCGGCCTCCTCGCGTTGCTGCGCGCGCTCGTCGGCCAAGCCGAGGCCGGGGCGGATTGGGTCATGCCGGGCTTCACGCATCTGCAAACGGCGCAGCCGGTGACCTGGGGTCATCACATGCTGGCCTATGCCGAGATGTTCCATCGCGACCTGAGCCGCATGCGCGACGCCCGCGCCCGCATGAACGAATGCCCCCTGGGCACGGCGGCCCTGGCGGGCACCGGCTTTCCCATCGACCGCGACATGACGGCCCAGGCGCTGGGCTTCGATCGACCGGCCGCCAATTCGCTGGACGCGGTATCGGACCGGGATTTCGCCTTGGAATTCCTGGCGGCCTCATCCATCTGCGCCATGCATCTCAGCCGCCTGGCCGAGGAATTGGTGATCTGGTCGTCGGCCCAGTTCCGCTTCGTGCGCCTGTCGGATCGTTGGTCCACCGGATCCAGCATCGTGCCCCAAAAGCGCAACCCCGACGCCGCCGAATTGCTGCGCGCCAAGCTTGGCCGGATCCTGGGGGCCAATGTCGCCCTTCTGACGGTGATGAAGGGCCTGCCCTTGACCTATTCCAAGGATATGCAGGAAGATAAGGAACAGGTCTTCGATGCCGCCGATTCCTTGATGCTGGCCCTGGCCGCCATGACCGGCATGGTCGGCGACATGGCCCCCCAGCGCGCCGCGCTGGAAGCCGCCGCCGCCTCGGGCTTCTCGACCGCCACGGATCTGGCCGATTGGCTGGTGCGCGACCTGGACTTGCCCTTCCGCGAGGCGCACCATGTCACCGGCGCCTTGGTGAAGATGGCTGAAGATCGCGGCGTCGACCTGCCGGACTTGACCCTGGACGACATGACATCCGTGCATCCTGGCATAAACGCGGACGTGTTCCAGGTGCTGGGCGTTCATAAGTCGGTCGCCTCGCGCACCTCCTATGGTGGCACGGCGCCCGACAATGTCCGCGCCCAGGTCGCCCTCTGGAAGGAGAGACTGGCATGATCCGACTGTCCCTGCCGCTTCTGCTGCTCCTGGCCGCATGCGGCGTCGATGGCGCGCCCATACCGCCCCGCCAGGTCGGCGCGACCGGTCCCGATTTGGACGAGGAGGAAGACAGCCGGCGGATCCGCGGCGGCAGCGTCCTGATCAGCGGCAGCGCCGCGGCCGGGGTCCGCGGCGGCGGCTGAAACCAAGGAACCGGATCGCCCGCCAGGCGTTGTCGGGGTTCCGAGGCGGCCTTGCCAGGCCGTCCATTCGTCAGACGAAAGGCCGCGCCATGCCAACCCTCCTCCTGGGATCCATCGGAACCCTTGCCGACACCTCCGAATTACAACGCGCGGCCTTCAACGAGGCGTTTCGGGCCCATGGCCTGCCCTGGTTCTGGGACCGCGACATCTACCGCGAGATGCTGCGCCAATCGGGGGGCCGCGACCGGATCGCGAAACAGGCCCAGACCGAAGGCCGCGACGTGGATGCGGCGGCCGTGCATGCCACAAAATCGGCCTTGTTCCAGGACATGCTGCAAGCCGGTCAATTCGACCTGCGCCCCGGCATCCTGGAGTTGATCCAGGACACGCGCCGGGCCGGCCATCCCGTGGCCTTCGTCACCACGACCTCGGCCGCCAATGTCGACCGCCTGCTGGACGCGCTGGTTCTGGACCCCGCGCTGTTCGACGTCACGATCACGCGCGACGACGTCGCCGCCCCGAAGCCGGACCCGGCCTGCTACCGTCTGGCGGTGCAGCGGCTGGAAAAATCGGCCCCGGATTGCATCGCCATCGAGGATAACTCCGATGGCGTCCTGGCCGCCCAAGCTGCGGGCCTGTCCTGCCTGGCTTGGCCCAATTCCAACACGGGCGACCATGATTTCCATGGCGCGCGGGTCGTGTCGGGCGATATCCGCGCCGCTATGAACGGCCCCGAAGTCGCCGCCCTATAGACGCGCACGCTGACCCGTTGGGGCCGAAACCCATGTTGCACGTCCCCCTGCCCCTGCTAAGGTCTCCGGCAATCACGAGCAGAGCGGCGCACGCGCCGCCGCAGGAGCAGATCCATGGACAAGATCCCCATGACCCCGCGCGGCATGTCCGCGCTACAGGCCGAATTGAAGCACCTCAAGTCCGAGGAACGTCCGGCCATCATCCGCGCCATCGCGGAAGCCCGTGAACACGGGGATCTCTCCGAAAACGCCGAATACCATTCCGCCCGCGAAAAGCAGTCCTTCATCGAAGGCCGGATCAAAGAGCTCGAGGGCCTGATCTCGCTGGCCGAGGTGATCGACCCGGCCAAGCTGTCCGGCGCCATCAAGTTCGGCGCGACCGTCACCATCGTCGACGAGGATACCGAGGAAGAGAAGACCTATCAGATCGTCGGCGAGCAGGAGGCCGATATCGAAAACGGGCTTCTGAACATCAAATCCCCCCTTGCCCGCGCCCTCATCGGCAAGGAAGAAGGCGACAGCGTCGAAGTCCGGACCCCCGGCGGCACGCGCGATTACGAAGTCACGGCGATCGCCTATAAGTGAGGGCCCAGCAGATGGCGACGAAAGAGCCGCGCCAGACGCCGACCGGTTGGATGGAAATCTTGGCCCTGGTCGTCAGCCTGGGCTGGCTGGCACTCGTGGCGTGGTTCTTCCTGACCATGAATGCAGATCAGGTCCGGCTGTCGCGGGCCGATCCGCTGGGCTTCGTGATGACGATCCTGGGCGTCTTCCTGCCCGTCGCCCTGATCTGGATCGCCATGGCCGCCGCCCGCACGGCCCGCACCTTGCGCGAAGAAAGCGCCCGTTTACAGGCTGCCATCGACGCCATGCGCCTGTCTTACGTGGAAACCCAGCAAGGCACGGCCACCGCCCTGCGCCAGGAAGTCGAGGACCGGATCGCCGAAGTGGCCAAGGCCCAGGCGACGCTGGGCGCCGAAGTGGCGTCGCTGGCGACCAATGCGGCCCCGCCGCCGGTGATCGAGGCTCCTGGCCGCCCGATCCCACCGGCCCCGCAGAAGGTCCTGGCGCTTGACCCAACGGACAGCGTCGAGCCCGAGGATCTGGCCCCCGAGGACTTCATCAAAGCGCTGAATTTTCCAGATAACGACCGCGATCAGGAAGGGTTCCGCGTGCTGCGCGCGGCCTTGGATCACCACCCGACAGCCGAATTGGTGAAGGCCGCGCAAGACGTGCTGACCCTGCTCAGCCAGGACGGCATCTATATGGACGATCTGGCGGTCCATCGTCCCGACCCCGCCATCTGGCGCGCCTTCGCGGATGGGGATCGTGGCGCGGCGCTATCCCAGCTTGCCGGGGTGCGAGACAGGTCGTCGCTGGCGCTGACGACAGGCCGCATGAAGAACGACGCCGTGTTCCGGGACGCGTCGCATCAGTTCCTGCGGATCTTCGACAAGGTCTTCACCCGCTTCGCCGACGCGGCCACCGATCCCGAAATCACCCGTTTCGGCGATACCCGCACGGCCCGGGCCTTCATGCTGATCGGCAAGGTGGCGGGCAGCTTCGGCTGATCCCGCGCGTCAGGCCGCCACGACCGCATATCGGACCAACCCATACACATAGAGCGCGGCGAACAGCACGTTGATCCACTTCAACTGCCGCTCGCCATGGAGCCAAGCGCAATAGATCCAGATCACGCAGAACGGCAGGCCAAGGATCATGGGCCAGGGCTGCCAATCCTGGACGATCGCCACGGTGCTGGCCAACCCCAGCGCCAGGGCGATCCATTTCAGCGGCTGTTCCCGCGCTGCCAGCCAGGCCAGGACCAGCTGCGCAGGCGAATGGCGAAGATGCATGACGCGCCTCCGGGGTCGGGTCGGATGATGATCGAAAAGCCCGCGACCATCGCCGCGGATCACCCAACGCTCTACATCTTTTCATGGGGTCTGAAAAGCATCACCGATGCATCAACCGGCCGCCCCGCCACCACCCTGCGGCGTCGACGGCTCCAACGCCCCCCGGGCCGCCAGCGCCTTTTCGATCCGGTCCAGCGCGCTGCGCATGGCATCGGCCTGATCCAACCATTGCCGATGCTCGTTCGAAATCTGCTCGTTCACGGCGCGCGCGAATTCCGCGACGCCCGCCGCATTGCCGCGCTCGGTCTGCGCGCGCACATCGTCCAATGTCCGCGACAGGTCGGTAAGCGTCGCCGAAATCCGTTCATACCGCTCGGAATTGCGCCGGTCCTGGGTCATCTGCTCGCGCCCCACGGCGAAGGCGCCGATGGCCGCGCCGATCACCGCGATGGCGGCGGGCCAATTGGCCGCGCCCTGCAAGGTCACGCCCGAGGCGCTGGACACGGTCGCGATCACCGCGCCCGCCGCCCCGATCGTCACGGTCTTGCCGGCCGAGACCCGATGTTCACGCGACCGCGTCGCGTAATAGTTCTTCTGGACCTCGAATTGATAGCGCAGGAAATATTCCAGCGTCAGCAGATGCAGCCATGTCGATTGCTTGCCCGCCTTGTCGATCACGGTCTCGAAATAGGCGATCCGCTGGGTCTCCGCCTGGGCCCGGCGGGTCATCCAGGTCTCCAGCAGCTTGCCGTTGCGCAGGAAATACAACCCTGCCGCGCCCAGCCCCGCCGCGGCCGTGGCCGCCGCGGCCAAGGCCGTCGACACATGCGGCAGCAGCCAAGACGTGGCCAAGACCGCGTCGCTCACCACCAATTGCCAGGCCATCGCCGAGGCCCCGAAAACCGAGGTCAGCAACGTGCCGATATTGGTCCGGCGCATCCACCTGAAGTAATCCTGCTGCGCCTCGATGGCATCCGCGTCATACCGCAGGAAGGCGTCGCCATGGGCCCGCGCCGCCGCCGATCGCAGGATGTCCGACAGGCCCGGCGCCTCGCCATCGTACCGCGCGGCATGGTCCTCCAGATCCAGCAGGTAATCCCCCGCCGCCTGGTCGCCGATCACGCGCCGCGCATCCTGCCAGCGCTCCGATCTCTCCGGATCCGTCATTGCGGCCCTCCCGTTATGGCCGCCAGGCTCTCGTCGGCGAAGGCCAACACGCCTTCGGGCGTCTCAAAGAAGCGCTGTACCAGGACCTCGCCAGCGCGCGTCCCCGCCGCCAGCTTGATCCCCTCCGCGGACGCCGCGATGTCCAGGGCATGGATCGTCGAGGTGAAGCCCGGCAGATCCAGCACGGGCTCGCCGGTCACGCTGTCCCAGACGATCATATGCTCATCGCTCGAAACGGTCGCCACGAAGGCTCCGGACGGCAAGGCCTTCGCGTCCGAGACGCTGGACCGGTGCTGCCGCAACCGAACCACTTCGTCGCTGTCCGGCCGCCAGACGCTGCCCTGCCAATCCGCCGACGCCGCCAGCACGAAGCTGCCGTCCCGTGCGAAGTCCAGCGCCGTGATGTTGCCGCGATGATGTTGGGCTACGGCCGCCGTCGAGGCCGGGTCCGCCCCATCCGACAGATCGAAAACCCGAATGTTGCAATCGCTGCCCCCTACGGCCAGCCGATCGCCAGCCGCCGTCAACGCCAGGGCCGTCGGATAGGCCGGGCGGATGCAGGCATCCCCCGCGGGCCGCGCTGTCGGCAATTCCGCCTCGAACGGGATCAGGGCCAGATGCGCCCCGGCTTCCGTGCCGCAGGCCGGAAGATCGGTCCGACAAACCAGGATCCACTGCCCCTCGGACCCTGCGACGTTGACCGCATACCGCGTCCCATCCCCCGAGACGGCCAACTTGCGTCGCCGGCGCGGCGATACCGCCAGCCCGCCGCCCAGCGGCACCACGCGTGGCGTCCACCGCCCATCGGCCGATGTCCAAATCCGAACCTCCGGATCCTGCATGGCGGCCAGGACCATATCGGCATCGTCCGGCGCGACGACGATGCGGGGATCGGACCCGGCCCAGCCCGGGGACAGGGCCCGCCAGGGCGGCGCGCCGCGCTCCCGGATCCAGATCGCGGAGCGGTTCGTATAGGCGACCCAATCCGCCCCGGGGCCCAAGGCCAGGGACAGGACCTGCCGATTGCCCGGCACGTGCACCGTGCCGCTCAGGTCGTAATCGGACATCCACGACTCGAATGGCCGCCAGATCCGGGCCGTCTTGTCCAGCGCCGCCGTCAGCACCTCGCGCCCATTGGGCGCGAACTGAACCGTCCGGGGCGATTGCGTGTGCCCATGCAGGACCCGCATCGGCCGCCATCCATCGGCCTCGTAGAACCGGGTCGAACCGTCCCAGGACGTCGCTGCCAGGAACATGCCGTCGGGGCTGAAATCCGCGTCCCAAATGTCCGAATCCTGCCACAGCACAACCGGCGACAACGACAAGCGCGGCAAGTTGGACACCGACGGCCCCGTGCCCAAGGCGACGTCCGGCCCGTCGACCAGGCTCCAGGGCCGCAACACGTCGTCATTGCCCCCCGACACCAGCAGATGGCCCCCCGGCGCGAACCGCAGGGCCTTCACCGGTTCCGAATGGGCCTGGTCCGAGCAGTTCACCTCGGCCCCGTCCAAGGTCATCAGACAGACGGTTCCGTCGTTCAGCCCAAGCCCCGCATAATCCCCGCCCGGGGCCAGCGCGGCGGACCAGACCCGGTCCGCCCTTGGGTGCAATTCCGTTCCGTCCGCGATCTGGACCGGCGTCCCGTCGGCCCGGTCCCGCAGATTGGCGACGCTGAAGATCGTCCCGGGGCCCCAGCGCCCGGCCGAATCCCGCTGCCAAACATGCACATGCCCGGTCAGCGAACTGGCGATCAGGGTCCCCCCATCCTCCGAGAAGTCGAGCCGCGTCACCGAGTCGATGGTCCAATCCGGCCGCCCGGCATAAAGCTCCGTCACCGCGACCTCGCCCCCCGCCGTCCCGAACGCCTCGATCAGAAGAACCGCGCCCCGCTGGGTGCCCACCGCCAGGCTGCCATCGGGCGACACCGCCAGGGCCCGGCCTCGCAAGCCGTCCCGACGGCTGACCGCATCGCGCAGGGACAGGGAGACCACGGGGGCCGTATTGTCGGCCCGGTCCCACAGATCCAGGTCCAAGCCCGCCGTCAACGTGACGATCCGGTCGCCGGTCCCCATATAGGCGGCGGCATAGACCTGATCGGTCGACTGATCCCCGGGGCGGAAGCGTCGAACTTCGTGAACATAGGCCAGGGCTTCGTGAACACGGGTCTGCCCGATGCGCGTCTGCTCGGCCGTCAGGTCCAGTTCCGTGGCCGAGCGGAGCGCTGCCACGGAATCTCCCGCCACGGCGACGGGGTTGGTGACCGATGTGCCCGGCCGGATCGTGGCCAGCGTTTGGGTGATCGAGTCCAGACGATCCTCAGCCTCTTCGGCTTGCCGCTCGGCCGTGCGCCGCGCCAGTTCCAGCTGGGCCTCCCGCCGCTGGACCTCCACATCCCGTTCCGCAGCGGCCACCCGCGCTTCCGCTTCGGCCTGGGCGTTCACCAGATAGGCCCCCAGCACCAGCGCGAAGCCGACCCCGCAGGCCAGCGCCATCCCCTGATACGAGGCATAGCGGTCGGAATTGCGGACGAACTCCCGCACCCGCTCGAAGATGTCCTTGGGGGCCAGCACGCGGTCGCCATCGGACCATTGCAGATGGTCCAGATGCCGCGCGGCCCAAGCCGCATTGGGCCGCCAGGCCGTCCACCAATCCGAATGCCGCTTGCGGGTATTGCCCTTCAACAGCCCATTGCCCAGCAGACGATCCTTCAAGCTGCGGGCGACCTGCTCCCGCTCCCGCGCCAGGCGGGCCAGAAACCGGATATCGGCGGCCGACGTCGTCTCGGCGGGCAACCAAATGTCCTGTAACGGGCTCCACAATCGCAACACGCATTCATGGGCCACGTCCACGGTGTCGCCCGGGTCGATGCCATCATGCTCGCCGGCGATCCGCAGATAGCTTTCGGCCCCGTCGCGAAACGCGCCGACGACCCGCATCAGGCGCTCGAAATCGCAATCCAGCACCTCCATCGCTTCGCCCAGCTTGATCGGACGGCGGATATCGCGGCCCCGGCTGCCCAAGGTGGTCAGCGCACAGAACAGACCACGCGCCACCAACTGGTCGCGCGCGCTCAGACCGCGATAGATCGTATCCAGCCGATGCGACAGCGACGTGCGCAGCGCATCGTGCCCCCGGCTCAGCGCGCGGCTCTTGCGCTCGTCGATCTCGAAGACGCGGAAGAAATCGTCCAACCCGATCGAAATCTCGCCCGTGGGAACCCGCTTGCGCGCCTCCAGATACAGCAGCCGCAGCGCGTGCTGCATCAGCGGCAGCTTGTCGAGCTGCTCCTCCAAGCCGTTCAGCATCCAGATCGACAGATCCGGCTCGATCGTGCCGCCGAACAGGGAAATCGGCCCCTCGATAGCTTCCTGCATCTGGAAACGGTCCAATGTGGGGGTCAGGAACTGGCTCTGGTTGATCGTATTCGTCAGCCCCGAATAGCGCGCGCATTTCTCCAATTCGTCGGTGCGGATGGTGATGACGACATAGACATCCTGGCAGGCCGCCGCGGTCTTCAGCAGGACGTCCACGAAGCGCGACGCCTCGTGCGGGTCGTCCTGGGCATAACGGAAGATCTCCTCGAACTGGTCCACCAGAATGACGATCGGCCGCCCCTCGACCATGGTCAGGCCGTCCAAAGCCGAGGTCAGATTGCTGGACCGATATTCGATATGGTTGATGAAGAGATTGCGCAGCTCCTCGATCAACGCCGCCTGGCTCTCGTCCGGCTCGGGCGCGCCGCGCCCGCTTTCGCCCGTGACAACGGCCTGGGACAGGGCGGCCGCCAGCCGCCGGATCGGATCCGTCTCGGGATAGAGATCGCAATAGATCCAATCCGACCCCCGCCCACTCAGGAACCCGGCCTCCAACGCGTTGAACAGCCCCGTGCGCGCCAGCGAGGACTTGCCGCAGCCCGATGGCCCCGTCACGCACAGGAAATGCGTCTCGGCCAGCTTGTCGACCATCTCGGACACATGTTCGTCGCGGCCGAAGAAGATGTCGAACTCCGCCCGCAGGAACGACCTCAGCCCCGGATAGGGCGTGTGGCTGACCGCCGGATCGTCGGGGGGGCCGGTCAATGGGCCGTGTCCGTGGCGTCGACGCCCAGGGCCGTCAGAAACGCCTGCATCGAGACCGGGTCGATATCGTCCTCGATCCGGATCACGTGGATCCCCGGCCCGCTGGGACAGGGGCTGGCCGTGTCGGGCGCCGCGTCGCCGAAGGCGATCTCGAACCGCTGATTCTCCTCGTTCCAGACCGCCCGGCGCCACCGCCGGAAGAAGCGGAAATGGGCCTTCGCCCGCTTCTGTCCCTCGACCTTCTCGCCATAGACCAGGATGATGGCATCGTTGTCCTGCACGGCCTCGGACAAGGCCTCCATGCTGGCATTGTAGTCGATGCAATCCACGTGGACGTGCTTGTTCAGCGCCGCCATGATCTTGTCGCGCAACGCCCCGTCCGACGCCGCGGCATCAATCGACACCAGCGGCGGATCGGTGCCCGGCCGCTGCATCTTGATCTCCTTCTGCCGCGCTTCGGACTCGAGCGCCTTCTTCTTCTTTTCCGCCAACTTCAGGCTGTAGGCCTCGAAATCCTCGAAGTTGGATTGATGGGTCGCCAATCCGCGCAGGAAATCCGCGTAATCCCGGCCGCATTCGGCCAGATCGAAATCATGGGCCATCCAGGTCGCAATCTCGATCTCCGTCTCCGTGGCGATGCGGTGTTGGGCGATGCTGCTGGGCAGGTCGTCGTAATCGGCAATCCGCCGGCCCGGGATCGCGCCGATCACGTGGACGAACAGATCGCCCCTCGCCAGACCGTCGCGGATGGCCTGGGCACTCAACGTCTCGGCCAGCCGATCCAGCCGAACCACCCCATAACCCGCCTCGCGATAGACCCGCTCCAACCGATCGGTCTCGGCCTTGGTGTCGCTGGTCGATGCCGCCAGCACGATCTTCACCCCGGCATCGCCCGGCGCCTCTCCGTCCCCCGTACCGGTCGCGGCTGGCGCTGCCTTCCGCAGATCCCGGGCCAGCGCCTTGATATCATCCACCAGACGCTGCAACGCCTGCCGATACCCCTCCTGCGACCGCCCCGTCGCCGTCTGCGGCAAGGGATAGCCATACCGCACGCGCGCGCCGCCCGCCTCCTCCCAGAAGCGAATGGCCAGAAGCCCCGCCAACTCGTCCCGGATCGCGACCATCAGATGGTCGTCGGACTGGGTCCAAGTATCATCCAACTCGACCAGGACCAGCGTCTTGCCCTGCCCGATCAGCGACCGCAGCTCCTTGGCGCAACTGTCCGACCGGCAGTAATTCTCCGACAGGAACACCAATCCGATATCCGACCCCGCGATCTGCGCGTCGATCCGGTCGTCGATCCAATCCCCAGTCCGCAGCGCGCCTTCGTTGTCCTTGACCACGGTGAAGCGCCGCCGCGTCCCGTCGGTTCCCAACTCATAACGCAGATCGGCCAGCAACTCGCTCATCCGGCTGGACGTGAAGCGCGGCCGATTGCGCGCATCCTCATGGGAATAGCTGACAAAAATAGATGTCGGAGAAGGGCTTGCCGATGCCATAAGCGAATTCCAACACTGCAATCGAAGAAAACCGGCGGGTCGCGCCGAAAGAAAGTAACGTTAGGTTAGCGTAACTCTCTCTCACGAATCAAACGGCGGGTGTCCGGCAAAACGTCAGTTTTGACTTACCTTGTTCGCCACCGCGCAAGCCATGCGCGCACGGCATCGTTTATGGCCCCGCGGCGCGCGCCAATCTACGATTCAACCAACAGGAGGCACCCATGGGACAACTCATCGACGGCGTCTGGCACGACGACTGGTACGACACCAAGAAATCCGGCGGCAAATTCGTCCGCTCCAACGCGACGTTCCGCAACTGGATCACCGCCGACGGCGCGCCGGGTCCCTCGGGCGATGGCGGCTTCAAGGCCGAAGCCGGGCGCTATCATCTCTATGTCTCGCTCGCCTGTCCCTGGGCCCACCGCACGCTGATCTTCCGCAAACTCAAGGGGCTCGAAGACATGATCGGCGTCTCCGCCGTCCATCCCGACATGCTGTCGGACGGCTGGACCTTCGAGACCGACGCCCATGGCGCCACCGGCGACCGGCTCTTCGGCCTACCCTTCATGCGCGACATCTACACGAAGGCCAAACCCGACGTCTCGGGCCGGGTCACGGTGCCGGTCCTGTGGGACATGCAGCAAGGCACCATCGTGTCGAACGAAAGCTCTGAGATCATTCGCATGTTCAACACGGCCTTCGACAATCTGACCGGCAACGATCTGGACTTCTATCCCGAAGATCTCCGTCCCGAAATCGACCGCATCAATGACCGCGTCTATCCGGACATCAACAACGGCGTCTACAAATCCGGCTTCGCCACGTCCCAATCCGCCTATGACGAAGCGGTCCATGCGCTCTTCGATGCCTTGGATTGGGTTGAGGCAATATTGGCCGATCGCCGCTATCTGACGGGCGACCGGATCACCGAGGCCGATTGGCGCCTCTTCACGACGTTGATCCGCTTCGATCTGGTCTACCACCAGCATTTCAAATGCAACCGCAAGCGGATCGTCGACTATCCCAACCTCTGGGGCTGGACCCGCGAGATGTACCAAGTGCCCGGCGTGGCCGACACCGTGGGGTTCGAGCACATCGTGCGCCATTACCATTACAGCCACGAAAGCATCAATCCGCACCGGATCGTCCCGATCAATCCGGTTCTGGATTTCGGCGCGCCCCATGGCCGCGACGCCCTGCCCGCCCAAGGGATGGCGGCAGCCTGAGCGGCCGGGTCCGGGCCCATCGGAATGGGCCCGGTCGAGGGGTCTCGCAATGGCAGCGAATGCCCCGGTGCGGGTCAGGCCCGTTCCAGGGCCCGCGCCGCGGCAGAGCGCACCGGCGGGGGGCCGGCATGGAAGGCCACCACATCGATCAGATCGTCGTCATCCATGCCCGATGGCAGGATCGCGCAGACATTGGGCACATGGGTGAAGATCGCCCCATCCGCGAAGACCGCGCCCGATCCCACGAACAGAAGCCGTGCATTCGGATGCCGCCACGCGGCCAGATCGGTGAAGACCAGGGGAATGCCGCAGGCCATGTCCAAGTCGATCAGGATGACGTCCGGGGATGTGGTCAGCAAAAGCCGCTCCACCATGTCCGGATCCGCAGCCTGGAGGAAGCGCACGCCTTGGGCGGCAAGCCGTCGCCCCATCTCCCGCCGCAAGTCCCGACCAGCCGGTCGGCCGCCGATTGCAAGGACCAGGGGTGTTGAGGTGTTCTCGCTCATGTCATCTCCCATGGCACCCGGACAACCAGATGGGTCGGCCCGGTAACAACGAGGCTTGGGCGCCAAAACTTAACGGTTCGTTAATGCCTGTTTCCGTGGCGGCGGAGACCCGCCGATTGCACCCCGGAACCGGCGGGACTATGCCGTTCAAGACCCCCTGGAGGACCGAATGACGACCACCATCACCATCTGCGACACCTGCAAACGCGACGATTGGGACGCCACCTCCGGCACCACCGACGGCGAGGTGCTGGCCACCCTGATCGAGGCCGCCGCCACCGGTGCGCCCGGCGTGCAAACCCGCCGGCATTCCTGCCTGATGGGCTGCTCCGGCGCCTGCAACATCACCCTGCAAGCCCCTGGAAAGATGGCCTATACCCTCGGCCGCTTCGACCCCACGCCCGACGCCGCCGCCGGGATCGTGGACTACGCCACCCAGCATGCCGCCGCCGAAACCGGCGTGGTTCCCTTCCGCGACTGGCCCCCGGCGATCAAGGGCCATTTCGTGACCCGCCACCCCCCGCTCGACTGACATGGCCCGCGACCATGGCGGCGGGCTCGATGCGGCGCGCGCCGCCCATGGCGGCGCCGATTGGATCGACCTGTCGACCGGCATCAACCCGCAGCCCTATCCCCTGCCCGACCTGCCGGCCCGGACCTGGACCGCCCTGCCCGACCGCGACGCCGAACACGCCCTGATCGCCGCCGCCCGCGCGTTCTGGCAGGTCCCCGCCGATGCCGACATCCTGCCCGCCCCGGGCGCGTCCGCCCTGATCGCGCGCCTGCCGCTGATCGCCCCGCCCGGCCCCGTTCACATTCCCGGCCCCACCTACAACGAACACGAAGCCGCCTTCCGCACCGCCGGCCACGCCATCGCACCCGATGGCCCGACCCGGATCCTCGTCCACCCCAACAATCCCGACGGCCACTGGCACGACACCCTGCCCCCCGCCGACCTGACCATCCTCGACGAGAGCTTCTGCGACGTCGCCCCCGACCGCTCGCATGTGGCCCGCACCGACCGCCCCGGCACCCTCATCCTCAAGAGCTTCGGCAAGTTCTGGGGCCTCGCCGGCCTCCGCCTCGGCTTCGCCATCGCCCATCCCGACACGCTCGCGCCCTTGCGCGACGCGCTCGGCCCTTGGCCGGTCTCGGGCCCCGCCCTCGCCATCGGCACCGCCGCGCTGCGGGACACCGCCTGGGCCGCCGCCACCCGCGCCCGCCTTACGAAGGATGCCGCCCGCCTCGACGCGCTGATGGCCCCCCATGGCGCCATCGTCGGCGGCACACCCCTCTACCGCCTCTACGACACCGCAGACGCCCAGGCCCTCCAAACCCGCCTCGCCCGCCACGGCATCTGGTCCCGCATCTTCCCCTACTCGGCCACCTGGCTCCGCCTGGGCCTTCCACCGGCCGAGGCCTGGCCCCGCCTGCGACGCGCGCTGGCATGATCCTGCCGCTCGCCATGGCCATCGACGCGATCTTGGGCGAGCCCGACTGGCTCTGGTCCCGGCTCCCCCATCCGGCCGTCCTCATGGGCCGCCTGGTGTCGCACCTGGACGAGACCTTCAACCATGGCGCCTTCCGCCGCCTTCGCGGCGTCCTCGCCATCGCAATCCTCGTCGCCCTGGCCGCCATCACCGGCTGGGCCCTCGTCCTGATCCCCACGGACGTCCCCGACATCATCGTCGCCGCCATCCTGCTCGCCCAGCGGTCGCTGGTCGACCATGTCCGCGCCGTCGCCGCCGCGCTGCGCCAATCGACCGCCCGAGGCCGCCAGGCCGTCGCCCAGATCGTCGGCCGGGACACCGCGCAGATGGACGATCCCGCCATCGCCCGCGCCGCCATCGAAAGCGCGGCCGAAAACCTCTCGGACGGCGTCATCGCACCGGCCTTCTGGTTCGCCGTCGCGGGCCTGCCCGGTATGCTGATCTACACAGCCGTCAACACCGCCGACAGCATGATCGGCTACCGCAGCCCGCAATACGAACGCTTTGGCTGGGCCGCCGCCCGCCTGGACGACGTTCTCAACTGGATCCCGGCGCGCCTCACGGCCCTGCTGATCCTGGCCGCCCACGGCGCCTGGTCCCATTGGCGCCAGGTGCCCCCCGACGCGCGCCTCCACCGCTCGCCCAATGCCGGCTGGCCCGAAGCGGCCCTGGCCCCCGTCCTGGGCGTCGCCCTGTCCGGCCCGCGCAGCTATGACGGCGAAACACGAGACTTCCCCTGGGTCCATGCCGCCGGTCGCCGCGACCCCGGCCCGGACGAGATCGACCGCGCCTGCGCCGCCCTCTGGCGCGCCTGGGCTGCCGCCCTCGCCCTGGCCATCCTCGTCTCCCTCGTCTGATCGGGCTTGCCTGGCCAAAATGTTCCGGTAAAGTTCTCCTCAACAAAGACGGAGAATCCCATGCCCCTCGGCCCCAAACTGAACGGCACCCTCCGGCGCTTCATCGAAGCCCAACCGGTCTTCTTCGTCGCCACCGCCGCCGAAACCGGTCGCGTGAATCTCTCGCCCAAAGGGGCCGACACGCTCCGCATCCTGGACGACACCCATATTCGCTGGCTGAACCTGTCGGGCAGCGGGAACGAAACGGCGGGCCATCTCCGCGCCCAGAATCGCATCACGCTGATGTTCTGCGCCTTCCAGGGCGACGCCCTGATCCTGCGCGTCTACGGCCGGGCGTCGACCCTGCATCCCCGCGATCCGGGCTGGGACGCGGCCCTCGCAGACTTCCCGACCCTGGCCGGCAGTCGATAGATTTTCGACGTCACCATCGACGGGGTGCAAACCTCCTGCGGGACGGGCGTGCCGCTGATGACCCATACCGGCGACCGGGCGCAGACCG
>JBCDCW010000009.1:0-32168 GCA_039180995.1 Pseudomonadota bacterium | reverse complement strand
TAGAAGTCGTGGCGCGCCCCGGTGGGCGCGATGGCAGCGTTGGCTGTCTCGGCGGTGAGGAAAGGCGAGAAGCAGTGCTGCGCGAAGGCGTCCAGGGCCGCGGAGCGGAGTGGATTGCCCGCCGCTGGTGCGGCTAGTGCGGCAACCAGCGCCATCGCCGTAAGGCCGTGTCGCACCCCGATCATCCGGCGTGCATCGATATGCAGCGGATTGGTCCGCGACGCAGTCGGGCCGTGAAGACCCGTGCGGCCTCTGTCCGATTTTCCCGGATCATACCTCATCCGGGTTCCCTGGCTGGGTAATCGGCGGTTCGCCTTGCGGCCCCAAATCGAGGGACCAGCCTTGTTCGGGTGTGGGACCGGAGACGGTTCCCGCGTTGTGAAAGTTGCAGGCTGTCAGGGACAGGGCGAAAGCGAGTCCCAAACCGGACCAGAATTTCTTATGACAGAACTCGTTCATCGAAATCGACCCACCACAATTGCACTCCGCCAGAGCATCTCAGGGGCAAACGTCATTATCTGACCCGAACCAAAGTTACTAGTGAGCTCCCGATGTCCGAGGTGTGAGCGAGTGCGTTATCTGCCCTATAGAGACGTGAACCAACGGCGAAGGTCGAATAGTTACTTTCGAGCCCTTCGATCTGAGGGCCTCTTCCCCCGCTGAATCCGCCGAGTTCACGGGCGAACCCCTGTGAGAATGGCCATAGGTCCGTAAATCCATCTACGTCGCGCCGAACTCCGGTTTCGATATCGACGCTCAGTCTGCACGAGCGCTCATCCATCGCGATAGTGACCGAGCCAGTCGCCAGACCATCGCGGATATCCGAAATCGATGCCCTGTAAGCATCCCCATGGGCGTTGAAGCCAAGTCGGTTCAATTCAGATGACCTTTCGGTCTCCCGTTCGAGTTGCTCAAAGCAGGCGCTACCGGCAATGAACGCAAGTCCATCGAGTGGCAGGCCAGAAACATCGCCTTGCCAACTCGTTGACGTGCCGTTTGTGCAGCCGGCCAGAAGGGAGGCAAAGGCAAAGACCCCCAGCCGGAATACCCAAACAGCGAAGCTTGAAGCCTGCTCCGTGCCCCAGGGCTCCGCCCGTTCGCGACTTGATCGATCCACTGGATCGATCCCCGGCAAGGCCGGACCGCTGCTCACCCCTTCACCGCCTGCACGATCTTTTGCGCGCCGTCCTTCAGGTCGTCGGCGGCGATGACGTTGAGGCCGGAGGTGTTGATGATCTCCTTGCCTTGCTCGACATTCGTGCCTTCCAGGCGGACCACCAGAGGGACTTTTAGGCCGACCTCTTTGACGGCGGCGACCACGCCCTCGGCGATGACGTCGCAGCGCATGATGCCACCGAAGATGTTGACCAGGATGCCTTTGACGTTGTCGTCGGACGTGATGATTTTGAAGGCCTCGGTGACCTTTTCCTTGGTCGCGCCGCCGCCCACATCCAGGAAGTTGGCCGGTTCGGCGCCGTAGAGCTTGATGATGTCCATGGTCGCCATGGCGAGCCCAGCGCCGTTCACCATGCAGCCGATTTCGCCGTCCAGCGCGATATAATTCAGGTCGAACTTGGAGGCGGCGAGTTCCTTCGGGTCTTCTTCGGTTTCGTCGCGCAGGGCGGCGATGTCCTGGTGACGGTAGATCGCGTTGCTGTCGAAGCCGACCTTGGCGTCGAGCACCTTCAGGTCGCCCGCATCGGTGACGATCAGCGGGTTGATCTCCAGCATCTCCATGTCCTTCTCGGTGAAGGCTTGGTAGAGCTTGGCCATCAGCGCCACACATTGCTTGATCTGCGGGCCTTCGAGGCCGAGCGCGAAGGCGACGCGGCGGCCGTGATAGGGCATGTAGCCGGTGGCGGGATCGACGCTGAAGCTGATGATCTTGTCGGGGGTCGAGGCGGCGACTTCTTCGATATCCATCCCGCCTTCGGTGGAGCAGACGAAGCCGATGCGGCTGGTCTGACGGTCGACCAGCAGGGCCAGGTAGAGCTCGCGGGCGATGTCGGAGCCGTCTTCGATATAGATGCGGTTGACCTGTTTGCCGGCCGGGCCCGTCTGGTGAGTGACCAGCGTGCGGCCAAGCATCGCCTTGGCGTGGGCTTCGGCTTCTTCGACGGATTTGGCGATGCGCACGCCGCCCTTGTCGCCGGCATCGGGCTCCTTGAACTTGCCCTTGCCGCGGCCGCCAGCGTGGATCTGCGCTTTGACCACCCAGAGCGGGCCGTCCAGTTGATTGGCGGCGTCCTTGGCATCGGCCGATTTCATGACGGGCACGCCGTCGCTGACGGGAGCGCCGTAGTCGCGGAGCAGCGCTTTGGCCTGGTATTCGTGGATATTCATGGCGCGCGCCCCTGTCTGGTCTTCCGTCTGGTCCCTGCGGGTTACGCCGCGAAGCCGCGCACGGGAAACACAAATCCGCGGGATCGGGGGAGATCGATGGGAAAAGCGCTATTCGTGATCACAGTCCCGAGCACTGTGATCACGAATGCGATTTAAGGTCTTCAATCGAATCAGCAAAAAAGAGCCCCGATATGTGGCGAGGCTCTGGGTCACGCTGCGCTGCGGGAGTTAAGCTAGTGACGCATCGATGCCTTTACACGCTTCGACCAGTCCCTTCACGGCATCCACCGACTTATCGAACATCGCCTGTTCGTCGCGATTGAGGTTAATGTCGACGATGCGTTCCACGCCATCTGCGCCGATCACCGTGGGAACGCCCACATACATACCGCTGAGACCCAGGGCGCCGTCCACATAGGCCGCGCAGGGCAACAGGCGTTTCTGATCCTTCAGGAATGCCTCGGCCATTTCGATGGCGGATGTGGCGGGCGCGTAGAAGGCCGATCCGGTCTTCAGCAGGCCGACGATTTCCGCGCCGCCATCGCGGGTGCGCTGCACGATGGCATCGAGGCTCTCTTGGCTGGTCCAGCCCATTTCCACGAGGTCGGGCAGGGGGATGCCGCCCACCGTGGAATAGCGGACGAGCGGCACCATCGTGTCGCCATGGCCACCCAGCACGAAGGCGGTGACGTCGCGCATGGAAACGTTGAATTCCTCGGCCAGGAAATGGCGGAAGCGGGCCGAATCCAGCACGCCCGCCATGCCCACGACCTTTTCATGGGGCAGGCCAGAGAATTCGCGCAGGGCCCAGACCATGGCATCGAGCGGGTTGGTGATGCAGATGACGAAGGCGTCGGGGGCGTTGTCGCGGATGCCTTCGCCGACCGCCTTCATGACCTTCAGGTTGATGCCCAGCAGGTCGTCGCGGGACATGCCGGGCTTGCGCGGAACGCCGGCGGTAACGATGCACACATCGGCGCCCGAGATGTCGGCGTAATCCGACGAGCCCTTCAGCGAGACGTCGAAGCCTTCGACCGGGCCCGACTCGGCCAGGTCCAGCGCTTTGCCTTGGGGCACGCCGTCGGCGATGTCGAAGAGGACGACGTCCCCCAGTTCCTTGATCGCGGCCAGGTGGGCGAGCGTGCCGCCGATTTGTCCTGCGCCGATGAGGGCGATCTTGGGTCGGGCCATGTCGTGTCTCCGGTCTATGGCGTGCAGTCGCGGGTCAGCTAGCGGATGGGCGCGGGCCTTCGCAAGTGTCGTCCACGTCACGGCGCCGCACCGGCGGGTGCCTCCGGGGCGCCGTCCTCGGTGTTTCAAGACTACGTTCAGTCGGAGGCCGGGGCTTCCAGTCTTGCCGGATCGTCAGGAAACCGCCCATCCGGCAAGCGAAAGGCGCCCCGGAAAGAGCGCCTGACAGACTATTCTCGGGCGGACGGCGCGTTACGCGTCCATGTCGGCCAGGTGGGCCAGATCGTCCATGCGATCTTCCCAGGCTTGGCCCGAGGCGATCATGCACATGCGGCCATCCGGTAGGGTCACCGTGACCGTCCAGGTCCCGCTTTCGTCCGAGGCGAAGACCTCAAGAATACGGTTGCCGGTGCCCAGGCCGATGCCCCGGCGAGTCTCGCCAAAGTGGGTCGACAGGCGTTCGACCACGGCGTCGCGGGGGCCGCAACTTTGGCCCGCAGCCCGTGCGGGCAGGGTCATCAGCGTCAGCGCAAGCGCCGTGAGAACCGCCAGGAAGGCGTTGAGATATTGGGTCTTCTTCGTCATGGCACATGTCCTTTCCCGAGATACGGACCGGCCACGCCACGGGAGATCGGGGAACCGGTCTCTCCCGCAAGCGGACCCGTCAGCGACGGAGCCGAAGCGATGTCGCCCACATTGCGACACAGAGGTGGAGATTCGGTTAACCGCGCCGGGGACCGTTCGCGCCGCAGCGCAGAAGGCGCATGCGCAAGATTCGGTCGCATTGGGCCTCGACAGAGATTGAAAAGGGCGCGATGCAGGGCGCGATTGCCGCCGGAGACCCGCCTATGACCCTTGCCGACCGCCCGTTCCGTTCCGTGCTTTACATCCCAGGCTCGAAACCGCGCGCCATCGAAAAGGCCCGTGGATTGCCCGTAGATGCGATCATCCTGGACCTGGAAGATGCAGTTGCGCCGGATGAGAAGGTCTCGGCCCGCGGCATCCTGGTCGAGGAACTCGCCAAGGGCGGCTTCGGGTCGCGCTATCTTCTGGTGCGGATCAACGGTGCGGATACCGATTGGGGCGCGGACGACCTGGCCGCCTTCGCGCCCGCCGCGCCGGATGCGATTCTGCTGCCCAAAGTCGATGATCGCGCGATGATGGAGGCGGCGGCTGCGTCGCTGACCGGCCAGACCACCCTCTGGGCGATGATGGAAACGCCGGATGGCATCCTGAATGCACGTGATATCCTGACCGCGCCGCGCGCCGGGGGGCTGGTGATGGGGACGAACGATCTGGCGAAGGACCTGCATTGCGAGCCGGGCGCGGATCGCCTTCCGTTGATAACGTCGCTTCAGTTGTGCCTGTTGGCCGCGCGTGCGGCGGGGGCACCATGTATCGACGGCGTTTACAACGCCTTCAAAGACGACGATGGGCTGCACGCCGAATGCAAACAAGGCCGCGCCTTGGGGATGGACGGCAAGACCTTGATCCACCCTGCTCAGGTTGCCGTCGCAAACGCCGTCTTCGCCCCCTCCGACGCCGCCGCCGACCTGGCCCGGCGGCAGATCGCCGCCTACGAGGCCGCGATCGCCGAAGGGCAGGGGGTCGCGGTTCTGGATGGCAAGATCGTCGAGAACCTGCATGTGGACACCGCCCGTCGGACGCTGGCAAAGCTGGATGCGATCGCCAAGCTGGAAGGATGAGCCATGGCACTTTTGATCGCGGGACTTCTGCTCTGGTCGGGGGCGCATTTCTTCAAACGTATCGCCCCCGAGACGCGGGCCAAACTGGGCGACCCTGGCAAGGGGCTGGTGGCCGTGTTGCTGGTCGCCGCCATCGTGATGATGGTCTACGGCTATGGTCGCGCGGGCGGCGCGTTCTTCTGGGGCCGGTCGGGCGCGTTGGTTGGGATCAACAACCTGCTGATGCTGGTGGCGTTCTACCTGTTTGCCGTCAGCGGGCCCAAGGGGGCCAAGGTCTGGCTGGGAACGAAGCTGCGGCATCCGCAGCTAACCTCGGTCATCGTGTTTGTCATCGCCCACCTGTTGGTAAACGGCGACACGCGGTCCTTTATCCTATTCGGTGGGTTGCTGATCTGGGCCGTGACCGAGATCGTCGTGATCAACAAGGCCGAGGGCACCTGGACCCCGCCGCCCCGCGCGCCGATGGCGAAGGAGATCACGACGCCGATCATCGCGCTGGTCGTGATGGTGGTCGTGATGCTGATCCACAATTGGCTGGGTGTTCAGCCCTGGGGCGCCTGATGGCCACGCTCTACCGCTTGCTGACGGGAAACGACGACTCGGCCTTCTGCCACAAGGTGTCGGAGGCCTTGGCCAGGGGGTGGATCCTGCATGGGTCGCCCAGCTACGCCTATGACCCGGCGGCCAATGTGATGCGTTGCGCCCAGGCGGTCACCAAGGATGTGGAGGCCGCCTATTCTGCTGACCTGAAACTGGGGGACCAATGACCAAGACCAATCCCGGCCGCTTCTTTGAGGATTACCGGATCGGCGAGGTGATCCGCCATGCGGTGCCTCGGAGTGTGGCCGAGGGGGAGCGGGCGCTCTACCACGCGCTCTACCCCCAGCGGTTCGCGCTGTATTCGTCGGATGCCTTCGCGCTGGATTGCGGGCTGGATGGCGCGCCGCTGGATGACCTGTTGGTGTTCCACACGGTCTTCGGCAAGACGGTGCCCGACATCTCGCTGAATGCCGTCGCCAACCTGGGCTATGCCGAGGGCCGATTCCTGAAGCCGGTCTTCGCGGGCGACACGCTCAGGTCCGAGAGCGAGGTGATCGGGCTCAAGCAGAATTCCAACGGCAAGTCGGGCGTGGTCTGGGTGCGGACGACGGGCTTGGATCAGACCGGCGATCCAGTGCTGAGCTATGTGCGCTGGGTCATGGTTCGCAAGCGTGACGCGGAGGCCGCGGCACCCGAAACCGTGATCCCTGACCTGGCCGACCATGTCCCGGCCGACGCGCTGCAAATCCCCGCCGACCTGACTTTCGCCGATTACGATTTCGACCTGGCGGGCGAGCCACACCGCGCCGCCGACTACCAGATCGGCGAGCGCATCGACCATGTGGACGGCACCACCATCGAAGAAGCCGAGCACATGCTGGCCACGCGCCTGTGGCAGAACACGGCCAAGGTCCATTTCGACGCGACCAATCGCGCCGATGGCAAACGCCTGATCTATGGGGGTCACATCATCAGCCTGGCCCGCGCGCTGTCCTTCAACGGGTTGGCCAACGCCCAGATGATCTTGGCCATCAACGCGGGCGCCCATGCGAATCCCTGCTTTGCCGGCGACACGATCCGCGCTTGGTCCGAAGTGCTGGACCGCGCCGACCTGGCCCCGGGATTGGCCGCCCTGCGCCTGCGCCTTGTGGCCCATCGTGGGGCGACGGACCTGCGGGGCGCGGATGGAAAATACGATCCCAACGTCTTGCTCGACCTGGACTACTGGGCGCTTTTGCCCGCATGATCGCCCGGGGGATGGACGCGCTGCATGCCCGGAAAGCGGCGCTGATCCTGCGCGATGCTCTGGCGGATTGGCAGGCGGGGCGGCTCTCGCGCCTCCGCGCCGGGCATTGGGCGGCCAGCGCTTTGGCCCTGGCGATCCTGGCCGTGCCGCCGATTTTGCTCATTGGTGCCGCGATCCTTGCGATCGCGGGTTGGCCGTCGATCTCGGTGATGGTGATCGCGGCTCTGCTGGCCTTGATGGGTGCCGTCTTGCTGCCGCGTCGGCCCCGTTTGCCCGACCGGCTGCTGCGTGCCGACGATATGCCCGAGACTTTCGCCCTGCTCGATGCCCTTGCCGACGCGATGCAGGCGCCACGGATCACCGCACTGACAATCGAAGAGGACGCCAACGCCCACGTGGCGCAAATGCGGGGCGAAGTGCTGTTGGGGATCGGCGCCATCCTTTGGTCTGCCGCCACGCCAGAGGCGCGCCGCGCGATCCTCGCCCATGAGATGGGGCATCTGGTTAACGGCGATCCGCGCCGGGGCGGTGCAATCTGGCAGGCGCGCGAAGTCCTGGCGCGTTGGCATGACCTGATCGCGCCCCATGGCAGCGGTGGCGAGAGCCTGGCCTCGGAAGTGATCCAACTTCCGGCGACGCTCGCCATTGAGGTGTTGGATGCCGCGCTTTTGCGACTGACCTATCCCGAAAGCCAGCGCGCCGAATATCTCGCCGATGCGCTTGCGGCCCAAACGGCCGGATCCCGGGCGATGATCTCGGCCATGAAGCTTCTGTCCCATAGCCCGCTGCTGGACGCGCGGTTCAATCGGCTTTATGGGCCATCCGCGCCGCAGGGCGCGGCCTGCGTGGCGTGGATTGCGGACGCCATCGTCGACCCGTCTTCGGACGACGCCCAGCGGATCGCGGCTGACATGGCGGCCGAACTGCATACCGTCGATGCCAGCCATCCGCCGACGGGTCACCGCATCGCATTCCTGCATGCGCTCGATCTACCGCCGTCGGACCTGCCAATGGCGGGCGGCCCGGCGCTGGAGGTCGAATGGGCCCCTCACCTGGATCGCATCGGGGATCGGTGGCGTCGTGCGGCCATGGTGCAGTAGTCGACCCTAGGGTCACCCTTGCCCCGATCCGCCACACCTGCGTTCATGGGATATGCGTTGGAGTCTTCCTTTGCTCGCCCTGCTCTTCGCCCTTCCGGCGGGGGCCCAAGATATGCCTGCCCGATCGGTGACCGAGATCGACCGGTTCACCCGGTCGAACATCGTCGGTACGCTCTACCACGAACTCGCCCATGCCCTGGTCGATCTGCTGGATCTACCGATCATGGGGCTGGAGGAAGACGCGGCCGACGCCTTCGCCATCCACATGATCGACCGCCTGCATCCCGAGATGGAAGCCCGTGCCATGGTGCAGGACATCGCCTATCTCTATGGGTTCGAGCATGAGGAGCGGGGCGGCGACTTCCCATATTGGAGCCGATATTCCACCGATGCACGCCGAGGGTTCAACGCGCTCTGCTTCTTCTATGGTGGCGATCCGGATGGCCGCGCGGGCTTTGCCCGCAAGGTCGAGTTGCCGAGCGAGCGACGGGATAGCTGCCCCGAGGAGCGCGCGCGGCAGAAGGCCGCCTGGGATGCCGTTCTTGCCCAGGTGCCGGGCCCCGGAACGTCTTTACGCCTGCGCACGCGGCGAGAACCACTGGAACCGCTTCTGGCCGACGCCCTGGAGCGGTTGAACGCCGAGATGGCGCTGCCCCGGCCGGTCCATGTGCGCGTCGCCGAATGTGACGAGCCGAATGCCTATTATGAGATGGGCCCCGACACGATCCTGATCTGCACCGAACTGATGCCTCATATCCAGGCGCGGCGACCTCAGTAATGCGGAACCTTTCGGCCACGCCCGGCATGGTCGGCGATGGTGGCGATCCGCTTGGCGCGCGTCGGTGACGTCTTGGCGCTCGCCAGCCAGCGCAACACGTTCCGGCGGTAAGACGGCGCGGCGTCGTCGAACCAATCGGCGCCGTCCAGGATGGCAAGACGCTCGGCCAAATCTTCGGGCACCTCTAGCGCCTCGACCTCGGGATGGCCCTCCCACAGGCCGGATCGCTTGGCCTCGGCCACACCGGCCAGGCCCGCCGGATGCATCCGCCCGTCGGCCATCAGCCGCGCCACGCGGTCCTTGTAGCTTTGGGCCCAGACCTGTTGGCGCCGGGGCGAGATCAATTGCATCGTCCGGTCGGCGTCCAGTTTGAAGCGCCGCCCATCGGTCCAGCCATGGGCGATCAGCGCGTCGAGCACGGCCTCACGCCCGACATGCTTGTCGGGATGGGCTGCTTTCCACGTCACCAAAAGAACACTGTCGGCCTGCGCGTAATACGTGCCGAGCCAGTCCCAAAGGGCCTGGGCCCGCATGATTTCGAGCCGCTGAAGATCGTCCATGTGGTCCGATTTAGAACCGGTTGCGCGCCTGTCACGCCTGGCCGACCATTGGCCTATGCGTGATCACAGCGACCCCACGTGTGATCACGGATGGTCGAAATCCGGGCAGAATCCGCCTCTGCGACGCAGCGCCCCCGTGACAGCCGTGTTAAACTGCCTCAGAACGCGACGGCATACCGAGTCCGACCGAAGGAAACCGCATGGCTGACGTGAACCGAGGCAATCGCCCGCTGTCGCCGCACCTCCAGGTGTATCGCCCGCAACTGACCTCCGTCACGTCGATCTTGACGCGGATTACCGGGAACGCCCTGGTGGTGGCCGGTTTGATGGTCACTTGGTGGTTCGTTGCCGCCGCCGCGGGACCTGAGGCTTTCGCCACCGCAGACGCCTTCCTGACGTCTTGGTTCGGCAAGCTGGTCTTCTTCGGCTCGATCTGGGCGCTGTGGTATCACACGCTGGCGGGCATCCGGCATCTGGTCTGGGATCAGGGCTATGGGCTGGAGGTCGAGACGGCCGAAAAGCTCGGCTGGGGCATCATCGGCGGCTCTGTGGTGCTGACGCTCCTGACCGTTATCATCGTCTGAAGGAGCGGATCATGGCTTACCTCACCGACCGCAAGCGCGTTTCCGGCCTGGGCTCCGCCGGGGCCGGCACGGCGCATCATTGGCATCAGACGATCCTGTCGGCGGGTCTGATCGTTCTTGTCCCGCTGTTTCTGTTCACCTTCGGCCCGGTCCTCGGGGCGCCGTATGAAGAGATCGTGGCCTATTATTCCCGCCCCTGGCCCGCCTTGATCGCGATCCTGACGCTGGTCGTCGGCTGGGTGCATTTCGCCAAGGGCGTGCAAGTCCTAATCGAAGATTACGTGCAAGGCACGGCCCGTAAGGTCACCATCGTGGCGACCACCTGCCTCAGCTACGCGGCGGCGATCGCGGGCGTTTACGCCCTGATCCGCCTGGCCCTCTAACTTTCGGAGCAACCAATCATGGCAGCCTACGAATACGAGACCCATGAATACGACGTCGTCGTGGTCGGCGCCGGCGGCGCGGGCTTGCGTGCGACCTTGGGCATGGCCGAACAGGGACTGCGCACGGCTTGCGTGACGAAGGTGTTCCCGACACGGTCCCACACCGTGGCGGCGCAGGGCGGCATTGCGGCCTCGCTTGGGAACATGGGCCCTGATAGCTGGCAATGGCACATGTACGACACCGTGAAGGGGTCGGACTGGTTGGGCGACACGGATGCTATGGAATACCTGGCGCGCGAGGCGCCGAAGGCCGTTTACGAGCTGGAGCACTACGGGGTGCCGTTCTCGCGCACTGAGGAAGGCAAGATCTATCAGCGACCGTTCGGGGGACATACGACCGAATATGGCGAAGGCCCCCCGGTGCAGCGCACCTGTGCCGCCGCGGACCGGACGGGCCATGCGATCCTGCACACGCTCTATGGGCAGAGCCTGAAGCAGAAGGCCGAGTTCTTCATCGAATACTTCGCCATCGACTTGGTCATGTCCGAGGACGGTGTTTGCCAGGGCGTCATCTGCTGGAAGTTGGATGACGGCACGTTGCACCTGTTCTCGGCCAAGATGGTCGTGCTGGCCACGGGCGGCTATGGCCGCGCTTACTTCTCCGCCACCTCGGCCCATACCTGCACCGGCGACGGCGGTGGCATGGTCGCGCGGGCGGGTCTGCCGCTTCAGGACATGGAATTCGTGCAGTTCCACCCGACCGGCATCTACGGGGCCGGCTGCCTGATCACCGAAGGCGCGCGGGGCGAGGGGGGCTACCTGACGAACTCCGAAGGCGAGCGGTTCATGGAACGCTACGCGCCGACCTACAAAGATCTGGCGTCGCGCGACGTGGTCTCGCGCTGCATGACAATGGAGATCCGCGAAAGCCGGGGCGTCGGCAAGGACGGCGACCATATCCACCTAAACCTGTCGCACCTACCGCCGGAGACGTTGGCGCTGCGCCTGCCCGGCATCTCGGAATCCGCGCGCATTTTCGCGGGCGTCGACGTCACGAAGGAACCGATCCCGGTTCTGCCCACGGTCCATTATAATATGGGCGGCATCCCCACGAACTACTGGGGGGAGGTGCTGGCCCCGACCAAAGGTGATTCCGACCGCGTGGCGCCGGGCCTGATGGCCGTGGGCGAGGCGGGGTGCGCGTCGGTGCACGGGGCGAACCGCCTGGGCTCCAACTCGTTGATCGACCTGGTCGTCTTCGGCCGGGCGGCGGCGATCCGCGCGGGCGAGGTCATCGACCGCGAGGCGGCCATCCCCAGCCCCAACATGCGCTCCGTCGAGATGACGCTGGCCCGCTTCGACGGGCTGCGCCATGCGCGCGGGCAGGTGGCGACGGCCGAGTTGCGGCTAGAGATGCAGAAGACCATGCAGGAAGATGCGGCCGTGTTCCGCACGTCCGACACGCTCAAGCAGGGCAAGGACAAGATGGAGGGGATCGCGACCAAGCTCGACGATCTGCAGGTCACCGACAACACGCTGATCTGGAACTCGGATCTGATGGAGACGCTGGAACTGGCCAACCTGATGCCCAACGCCGTGGCCACTGTGGTCGCCGCCGAGGCGCGCAAGGAAAGCCGCGGTGCCCATGCCCATGAGGATTTCCCCGACCGCGATGACGAGAACTGGCGCAAGCATTCGCTGGTTTGGTTCAAAGGCGACGCGGCCAAGTCCGACCTGGGCTATCGCGGTGTCCATATGAACCCCCTGACCTCGCACAACGACGGGGGGATCGACCTAAAGAAGATCGCGCCGAAGGCGCGGGTGTATTGATGCGCATGCTCATTGTTCTCGTCGCCACTCCGCTTGCTGGATGCCTGGCGAACGCCGATCCGGCGTCCTCACCTCTGTTCATCCAGCAGAACCTCTGTTTCGAGGAAGCCGGCTTGCCGCCAGTTCGCGGTTTAGAGGGTGGCCATGAGATGTCGGACGCCCAGTTCGCTGTCTTCGATGCTTGTATGAACCGCGCTATTCCGCAGCGCGAAGGGTCTCAGTTCTGCTACGCGACGGAGGGATCGGAGGAAATCATCTGTGATGGTTGAGCCGCTCACCTCGGGGCTTGCTCAGTTTTCCATGGCGATCTGGGCTCTCTTTACAGTGACGGCTGGCGCCGTTGCTCTGGGCAGCCGCAACAAGAGAGAAGACCAAAGGCCGGCGTCCGGCAGATGCATCGGCAAGGGCCAGCAAGCGCTACTTGGCTCGAATGTCGACCCGAACCTCATAGACACGTGAGAGGAATTGCTTTGGTAGCCATTTTTCTTACAGCCTGCGTCCCCTCGACCCCCGAAGCGCGCCGCGCCGCCTATCTGGATTGCGCCCGCGATCAGGGCGTTGCGGTCGAAGGCGGCACGATCTTTACGCGGTCAGTCGAGGATTTGGGGCGGCTCGACGCCTGCGAGGCGCTGCCGAGATGAGCCGTCTTGCCCTCCCTCTCCTGATCCTACCGCTGGCGGCCTGCAACGTTGCCAACCCGGAATACGAGGCGCGTGTCATGGCCCTCGCCGATGCCAACGAGGAGGTGTCGCCGGGCCTCGCGTCGTGCCTGCTGTCCATCGGGCGGCCGGATGTCGCGCTGGATCCCGCGGCCGAAATGTCCCCGCAGGAGATTGAGCAACTGATCCGGTGCACCGCTGAACGGGCGGCCGAATAGATGGACCTGATCGCCCCACGCCTCTTTTGCATCGGCACCCATCACAAGACGGGCACGCTCTGGATGCGCGCCGTCTTCCGCCGGCTGGCCAATGCGCTGGGCGTCGCTCACCACGTCACCTTCCCGAACCAGGGCCTGCGCCTGGTGACCGAGGCCGAGCGCGTCTTCCTGTTCCAATGGTCGTCGAAATTCCCACCCGAGTTGCTGGACCGCCCAGACGCCCGCATCCTGCACATGATCCGCGATCCGCGCGACGTGCTTCTGTCGGGCATGCGGTATCATTTGCATGCGCCTGTCGAGGGCGAGCAGTTCCTGCATGAGGCGCGGGACGATCTGGGCGGCAAGACGTATCAGCAGCATCTGAACGCGCTTTCCGACGAGACCGACCGCCTGCTGTTCGAGATGCGGGAAAAGCATGCCAGGACCTTGGCCGAGATGCTGGCCTGGGAGGCGCGTCCGAACACCATCGAGGTCCGCTACGAAGACCTGATGCAGGACACCGACGGCACCGCCTTCCGCGACCATCTGCGCAATCTGGGCCTGCCAGAGCCAGAGGTGGAAACCGGCGCCAAGATCTTCTGGGAGAAGTCGTTATTTGGCGGCATGGCTGACGAGGCCGCCCGTGTTGACCGGATCAAGGCCCATGTGGCGTCCGGCAAGGTCGCGCAATGGCGCGATCATCTGCCCGAAGCCGTGGCGGATGCCTATGCCGACGCCCACGGCCAGGCGCTGGTCGATCTGGGCTATGAAGAGCATCCCACCGCTTGGTTGGAGGACCTTCGCCGTGCCGCATAGCAAACCCTTTGTGCTTCGGTTGGTCCCGCGCCAGCTTGGTCTGGCTGTCCTGGCCGCGGCCGGGCTGGCATCGTGCAACACGCCCGTGGGCACGGAGGTCACGCGCGCGACGGCCCGGTCAGTCGTGAACCCCATCGTGGCCGAGCGGTTTCCCGGCGTGCCGCTGCAACCCACCACCGATTGCATCATCAACAATGCCAGCAGCGACGAGATCCTGACCCTCGCCGCTTCGGCCGCAACGCAGGACGAGCAGACCGCCGTTCGCACCGTTCTCAACGTCGCCCAGCGCCCCGACACCGTCCAATGCATCGCGTCCGACGGGCTGCCGGTGCTTCTGAACACCTTCTAGGAGGAATGCCCCATGGTTCAACTGACCCTGCCGAAGAACAGCCGCATCACAATCGGCAAGACCTGGCCCAAGCCTGAAGGGGCGAATAACCTGCGGAAATTCCAGATCTATCGCTGGAACCCAGAGGACGGGCAGACCCCGCGACTGGACACCTATTGGGTCGACCTGGACACCTGCGGGCCGATGATCTTGGACGCGCTGATCAAGATCAAGAACGAGATCGACCCGACGCTGACCTTTCGCCGGTCGTGCCGGGAAGGCATCTGCGGGTCTTGCGCCATGAATATCGATGGGGCGAATACGCTGGCTTGCACCTGGGGCATCGACGACGTGAAGGGCGATGTGAAGATCTATCCGTTGCCGCATATGCCGGTTGTGAAGGACTTGATCCCGGACCTGACGCATTTCTATGCGCAGCACGCGTCGGTCATGCCCTGGTTGGAGACGAAGTCGAACACGCCGGCCAAGGAATGGAAGCAGAGCATCGCGGATCGCGAGAAGCTTGATGGCTTGTATGAATGCATCATGTGCGCGTCCTGCTCGACGGCCTGCCCGAGCTATTGGTGGAACGGTGATCGCTATTTGGGACCCGCCGCGCTGCTGCATGCCTATCGCTGGATCATTGACAGCCGCGATGAAGCGACGGGCGAGCGGCTGGATGATCTGGAAGATCCGTTCAAGCTGTATCGCTGCCATACGATCATGAATTGCGCCAAGACCTGCCCCAAGGGGCTGAACCCGGCGAAGGCGATCCAGTCGATCAAGAAGATGATGGTCGAACGCCAGATTTGATTGGCGCTTATCCGCCTGGCAATGCGCCGGGCGGGACCCCGCCATGCGCATCGCGCCACGCCAACCTGCGGGCGTTCTGTGCTACTATGTTCACAGGGAGGATCTTTATCGGAGATCGCCATGCCCCCTCGCATCCATATCCTCCAGATCTATTCGCCCCCCGCTCCGTCCGACGACCCCCTCCGGCTCCTGGAGGAAAGCTGGGGCTATTACAGCCCCACGCGGGATGGTCCGCCCGTGCGCCTGCGCGACGCAGGGCGTCCTGCAGGACGCGGAACAGACCCACGGGACGCCTCGCGGGGGTGTGATCTGCGTCCGCCTGTGGGATAATCAGATGATGCCCTCGCTCAAAAGGTTCCCCATGCTTAAGACCGACGCCCCGGCCCCCGCCCTCCGCTTTCCGCTGGTGACCGGCGAAACCTTCGATCTGGCTGACGAGACGCCCGAACATTTCACCTTGGTGATCTTTTATCGCGGTGTGCATTGTCCGCTCTGCCGCAAGCAGATCGAGACCGATGTGGCGCCGAATTTGGGCAAGCTGGCCGAGATCGGGCTCGGCATCGTCGCCGTGTCCATGGACGAAGAAGCGCGCGTTCGTAAACAGCAGGACGACGGTTGGGCGTTCGGGGATCTTCGCGTGGGCTACGCCCTGCCGGAAGAGACGGCGCGGGCTTGGGGTCTCTATATCTCCACGGCCCGCGCGGGCAGCACCGAGCCGGACCGGTTCGCTGAGCCGGGCATGAGCCTGATCCGACCCGATGGCCGCGTATTCGCCCATTGGCAGCAATCGGTGCCCTTCGCCCGGCCCAGGATCGAGGATCTGATCCCGGGCCTCGAATTCGTCATCGGCAACGGCTACCCGCCCCGCGGCACGGCCTGAGCACTGCCAAGGGGCGCCCGGCATTGTGACGCCGCCGCCCTCTCAACGTGTGTCGTAAAGTCGAGGTATTTTCTGTCTTGACCGATCCGCCGTTTGGCCCCATGTGCCCGCCACAGACGCCAACGCACGCGCCTCTGGCACGGCTTTGATGGGGGCCTCGGGTTTCAAACCAGGGTCTCTGGCACGGTTATGCAGCGACGGTAACGTCTCCCTTGGAAGTGAGCGGTCTGAGCCGATGGATGTCGGAATGGCCGGGTCTGATTGGAGATGACCAATGACTGCAATGACCGGCTTCGGCCGCCCCGTTCCCGTTGCGCCGTCGCGCGTGGAAGCCCACATCGCCGCCCATGACTTCGCGCACCCGACGCTGGTGATCGACGTGGACGCCGTCGAGCGTCAGTTCCACGCCCTGTCGGCTGGGTTGGGGCGCGCGCATGTGCATTATGCCGTGAAGGCCAACCCACATCCGGCCATCATCGAGCGGTTGGTTCGATTGGGTTCTGGCTTCGATGCCGCGTCGCGGGGCGAGATCGAGTTGGTGCTGGGGCAGGGGGCCGATCCGGCCCACGTCTCCTTCGGCAACACGATCAAGAAGGCATCGGATATCCGCTTCGCGTGGCAGGCGGGGGTGACGTTGTTTGCTGCCGATGCCGAGGAAGAACTGGTGAAGATCGCCGAGGCCGCGCCGGGGGCTCGCATCTATATCCGTCTGATCGTTGATAATTCCGAAGCCGACTGGCCGCTGTCGCGGAAGTTTGGCTGTGCTCAAGACAAGGTGCTGGAGCTGCTGGGTTTGGCGCGAGATCTGGGCTTGGTGCCCCATGGGCTGTCGTTCCACGTAGGGTCGCAGACGCGCGAATTCCGCATGTGGACCAGCACCCTGGACCAAGTCGCCGCCATCTGGCGCCGCGCCTTGGCGACGGGCTTCGATCTACAGCTTCTGAATATCGGCGGCGGGTTCCCGGCATTCTATGGCGAAGACATCCAGCACCCCAAGCCCTACGCCCGCGGCGTCATGGATCTGATCGCGGCTCGCTTCGGCGCCGTGCCTCAGATCATGGCCGAGCCAGGCCGGGGCCTGGTGGCCGAGGCCGGGGCCATTGCCGCCGAAATCCTGCTCGTGTCGAGGAAATCGGACGATGACCTGCACCGCTGGGTCTATCTGGATATCGGCAAGTTTTCCGGTCTGGCCGAGACCATCGACGAGGCCATACGCTACCAGTTCATCACCCCCCGCGACGGCGACATGACCGGGGCTTGTGTTTTGGCAGGGCCTTCATGTGATTCGGCCGACGTGCTTTACGAAAAGCGACCGATCCAGTTGCCCTTGTCGCTTAAGGCCGGGGACAAGGTGATCATCCGCAATTGTGGGGCCTACACCTCGTCATACTCGTCGGTTGGCTTCAATGGTTTCCCGCCTCTGGATGTCGTCGTGATCTAAAGACCCGATGCGTCGGCTACGGGTGCAGTCCCCGCTTGCAGGCACGCAGGCCCGGATATCTGGGCAAGATGAAAGCCGTTAAGGCCGTCTTAAGATTCGGGCTGTAGCGTTGCAGAGCGGACCAGGCAGGCAAGCCGATGGCCGTGCAGGGTGAGGGCGCCAGCGGCTCTTTCATCTGAGGCAGGATGGTTCGTGTTTCTCATCCTGCCTCAAATACCCTTCCAAGCGAGGGGTCTCTCTCGTCTGCCGCCAAGACCAACACAGTCAGGCGAAGGCCGCCTCCAGGGCGATCTCCACCATATCCCCGAACGATGTCTGGCGGTCATCTGGCGGCAGCGAGTCGCCTGTCAGCAAATGGTCTGAAACTGTGAGCACTGCCAAAGCCCGGCAGCCATGGCGGGCGGCGAGAATATAAAGCTCGGCAGCCTCCATCTCGACTGCGAGAATGCCGTGGCGGGTCATCTGTTCGTTCAGGTCGGGTCTTTCATCATAGAACACGTCGGACGAATAGATGCCGCCGACATGCACTTGGCTGGCCTTCCCGTGGGCCGCGGCCTCGGCCGCCTTGAGCAGACCCCAATCGGCGCAGGGGGCGAAGTTCACCTCGCGCAGGATTCCGCGGGACGGCGTTGAGATCGAGGAGGCCGTCATCGCCAGAATGACGTCTCTGATCTTGACCTTTTCTTGCATGGCACCCGTCGAGCCGATCCGGATCAGCGTCTTCGCCCCATATTTGGAGATCAGCTCGTTTGCATAGATCGACAGCGACGGCATCCCCATGCCGGACCCGTGGATCGTGACGCGATTGCCGCGCCAGGTGCCCGTGAAGCCCAGCATTCCGCGCACATCGTTCACCTGCTCTGGGCTGTCCAGGAATGTCTCGGCTGCCCATTTGGCGCGCAGCGGATCGCCGGGCATCAACACCGTTTCGGCGATCTGGCCGAGTTCGGCACGGATATGGGGGGTCATAGAAGCTCCAACGAAAAAGGAACGCGGCGTCGCGTCCCTTTTTCCACCAAACACGCTTGAAAGACTAGATCGCCATGTCTTCGGCTTTGCCGCCCGCAGCCAGATGATCTTTGTACCATTGCGGCTGACGCCCCCGGCCAGACCAGGTCACGGCCGCATTTTCGGGATGGCGGTACTTCGGTAGCGTCTTGACGCCACCTGCGCCCTTCTTGGCGGTCTTTCCGCTGGTGATATCGGCCAGCGAATAACCCTCTTTGGCGAGCATCGCCTCGACTTCTGCCTTCAGTTCCTTGATCCGACGGCCGTCAAACTCGGCTTCGGCCTTGCGGATTTCCGCAAGACGCTTCTCTGCGTCTGCCTTTTCTTTGGCCAAGTCCGCTTTGCTCAGCTTCTCTAGTTTTGCCATGCCCCAATCCTTCTATTGCCTTGAGTAATCCCGGCAATAAGAGCATTTTACAATGTGGGCAAGCCCTATTGGGCGGCGAAAGGTTTCGGGTCGGCCAATTCGACGATATCCCCCATGATGCGATTGAGCTCGAAATCCTTTGGCGTATAGACGGCGGCCACCCCCATCGCCTGCAAACGCGCGGCGTCGTCGTCCGGAATAATCCCGCCGACGATCACGGGAATGTCCAATCCTGCGGTCTTTAGGCGGTTAAGGACATCTTCGACTAACGGTAAATGCGACCCCGAAAGGATCGACAATCCGACCACATGGACGTTCTTTTCCGCGGCCGCTGAAACGATCGCGTCCGGTGTCAGGCGAATCCCCTCGTATTCGATGACCATGCCGCAATCGCGGGCGCGGACCGCGATCTGTTCGGCGCCGTTGGAATGCCCGTCCAAGCCGGGCTTGCCCATCAGAAAGGTTAGGCGTCGGCCCAACCGGTCGCTGACGGCGTCCACAGCCGTGCGCAGCGCGTCCAGCCCTTCCGTACGGTTTGATGGTGAAGACGACACCCCGGTGGGGCCGCGATATTCCCCATGGACGCCGCGCATCACACCGGCCCATTCGCCCGTGGTCACGCCCGCCTTTGCCGCAACGATAGAGTGGGGCATGATATTTTCGCCCGCGCTGGCGGCGGCCCGCAAAGCTGTAAGCGCGGCCTCGACCGCGTCGCCATCGCGGGCCTCGCGCCAGGTTTGCAGACGCGTGATCTGATCTGCTTCGACACCCGGATCGACCACCATGATGCCGCCATCGGAATTCATCAGAGGCGACGCCTCGCCCTCCTGCCAAGCATTGACGCCGACCACGGTTGTCTCGCCCCGTTCGATCCCGCCCAGCCGGTCGGCATTTGCGTCGACCAAGCGTCCCTTCATGTAGTCGATCGCTTCGACCGCGCCGCCCATCCCGTCGATCCGCGCCAATTCGGCCCGCGCGCCGTCCTTTAATTCGGCAACCTTTGCCGCAAAGACGGGAGAGCCGTCGAACAGGTCGCCATATTCCAGAAGGTCCGTCTCGTAGGCCAAGACCTGTTGCATTCGCAGTGACCATTGTTGGTCCCAAGGCCGAGGCAGACCCAATGCCTCGTTCCATGCCGGCAATTGGACGGCTCGGGCCCTTGCACTTTTAGACAGGGTCACGGCCAGCATCTCCAACAGAATGCGATACACATTGTTTTCGGGCTGCTGCTCGGTCAGGCCTAGGGAATTGACCTGCACGCCATATCGGAAGCGGCGGAATTTTGGATCTTCCACACCATACCGTTCAGTACAAATTTCATCCCAGAGGTCGACAAATGCGCGCATCTTGCACATTTCTGTCACAAACCGAATGCCAGCATTCACGAAGAAGGAGATGCGCCCGACCATGTGCGGGAATTCCGCGGCAGGAACACGGCCGCGTAATTCGTCCAAAACGGCCGTTGCCGTGGCTAGGGCGAAGGCCAGTTCTTGTTCGGGCGTGGCACCGGCTTCTTGCAGATGGTAGGAACACACATTCATCGGGTTCCATTTCGGAATATGGACCCGGCAATATTCGGCCACATCCGCAATGATCTTCATCGACGGGCGGGGTGGCAGCACATAGGTCCCACGGCTGAGATATTCTTTCACGAGGTCGTTTTGCACGGTCCCTTGCAGAGCCGAGACATCCGCGCCCTGTTCCTCGGCCACCGCCACATACAGCGCCAGCAGCCAGGGCGCCGTAGCGTTAATGGTCATCGAGGTGTTCATCTCGGACAGCGGTATATCGGCGAACAGCGTGCGCATATCGCCCAGATGGCTGATCGGGACGCCGACTTTGCCGACCTCGCCCCGGGCCAGCACATGGTCGGAATCGTAGCCCGTCTGTGTCGGCAAATCGAAGGCGACCGACAGGCCAGTCTGCCCTTTGGCCAGGTTCGCGCGATACAGGGCGTTGGACTTTTCGGCCGTCGAATGACCCGCATAGGTGCGGAATAACCAGGGGCGATCTTTCTGCGTCATGGCGAAGGTCTCGGCAATAATATTACTGTTGAGGCTAGATATCGGTTATATCACTAAACTGTCAATCGCCGCGCCGCGGCGAGATCGGTCATGCTCGTTCGTGCGCTGCGACCCTGCGCGCATGAAAGTGCGGGCGCACTTGGGGGTCCACAGCAGGTGTACCGGGGGTGTACACCGGCTATGGCGCTGCCCGCCACGCTGGAGACACAGAGCATTGCATAAACTCAGAGCTGCCCAAAGCTGATGCTTCGCACCGTCGAACTCCCGATTTGGGCGCTCGTCCTGTTGTGCCTGTTTGCGGCGGTGACTTTCGCGTCGCATTTCCTGTTTCCGTCGGTGCGATGGTTTTTCCGACGCCGGGCCGAGAAGGTCGTGGCGCAGTTGAACGAGCGTCTGTCGAAACCCATCGAACCATTCAAACTGGCGGGCCGGGTGGATACGATCAATCGGCTGACCCACGACCCAGAGGTGGCACAGGCGATCATCGACTATGCCGCGTCCACGGGTGTGCCCGAACAGGTCGCGTTTGAAACCGCTCGCCGCTATGCGCGTGAAATCGTGCCGTCGTTTTCGGCGCTGCTCTACTTCAAGGTGGCGACCCGCTTGGCCCGTTGGCTGTCGCGCAGCCTGTACCGCGTGCGCGTCACCGGTGAGTCGGAGGCGATGGACGGCATCCCAGCCGACGCCACGGTCATCTTCGTGTTGAACCACCGGTCGAACATGGATTACGTGCTGGTGACCTGGCTGGCGGCGCGGCGCACGGCCCTGGCCTATGCCGTGGGGGAGTGGGCCAGGCGCTGGCCGCTGCGGCCTTTGATCCGCGCCATGGGCGGGTATTTCGTGCGACGGCGCAACCTGAATGGTCTGTATCGCAAGGTCTTGGCCCGCTACGTCCAGATCGCCACCAACGAAGGCGTGACCCAAGCGATCTTCCCGGAAGGCCGCCTCAGCCGCGATGGCGCGCTGCACGCGCCGAAGCTGGGCATCCTGAGCTACATCGTCGCGAACCACGACCCAGAGGCCGCCCGCGATGTTGTCTTCGTGCCTGTCGCGATCAATTACGAGCGGGTTTTGGAGGACCATGTGCTGCTGGCGGCGCGGAGCCAGGGCGCCAAGGCGTTCCGCCTGCGCTGGTGGATGGTGGCCCGGTATCTGGAACAACATATCCGTCTGCGCCTGACGGGCCGTTTTTCGCGCTTTGGCTATGCTGCTGTCGCCTTTGGCCGTCCCCTTTCGCTGCATGGTTTCCTGGCCATCAGTCGCGCCGACGCGACCGAGGACCTGGCGACCGAGTTGTTGGCCCGCATCTCCGATTGCCTGCCCGTCTTGCCGCTGGCCCTGGTGTGCGAAGCGTTGGCGCAGGGCCAGACCGACCTTTCGGCCATCTCCGACCATTTGGAGAAGCGCGCGACGGCCCTGCGCGCAGCGGGGTATCCGGTCCACCAGATTGCCCGCGACCCGCAGAATTCGGCGCTGATTGCTCTCCGCATGCTCCAAAGCAGAAACATGCTCGATCTTGAATCGTCCCAGGCCGCCCCAAAACCCGAGGGGGGCAAATTATTCGCGTTCTATGCCAAGACGCTTCCGGTGATTGCGACGCAAGAGACAGAAAGTTTCGCAAAAGAGAAATTAGAGGTTTGATTGTTACCGTCACGCTGCTACGTGATGTTGCAGTGCAGCATTGCGACGTTTCTAGGAGTTTGACGTGATGGCCCTCGACCAAACCGCCGCCCCAGCCACCTATGACGCTGTGGCCAAAGACCTTTACGAGATGGGTGAAATGCCCCCGATGGGACATGTGCCCAAGCAGATGTATGCCTGGGCGATCCGCCGCGAACGCCATGGCGAGCCCGATACGGCGATGCAGCAGGAAATCGTCGATGTTCCCGCCTTGGACAGTCATGACGTCCTAGTCCTCGTGATGGCAGCGGGGGTGAATTACAACGGCGTTTGGGCCTCGCTTGGTCAGCCGATCAGCCCGTTTGACGGCCACGGGCAGCCTTACCACATCGCCGGGTCCGATGCGGCGGGCATCATCTGGGCCGTGGGTGACAAGGTGAAGCGCTGGAAGGTGGGCGACGAGGTCGTCATCCATTGCAACCAAGACGATGGCGACGACGAACATTGCAACGGCGGCGACCCGATGTATTCGCCCAGCCAGCGCATCTGGGGCTACGAGACGCCGGACGGCTCGTTCAGCCAGTTCACCCGCGTGCAGGCGCAACAGCTCATGCCGCGGCCCAAGCATCTGACCTGGGAAGAGGCGGCGTGCTATACGCTGACGCTGGCCACCGCTTACCGGATGCTGTTTGGGCACGAGCCGCATGACCTGAAGCCCGGCCAGAACGTCCTGGTCTGGGGCGCCTCGGGCGGCCTGGGCTCCTACGCGATCCAGCTCATCAACACAGCGGGGGCTAACGCCATCGGCGTGATCAGCGACGAGAGCAAGCGCGACTTCGTCATGGGGCTGGGTGCCAAAGGTGTCATCAACCGCAACGACTTCAAGTGTTGGGGCCAGCTGCCCACCGTGAACACGCCCGAATATAACGATTGGTTCAAAGAGGCGCGCAAGTTCGGGAAGGCCATCTGGGACATTACCGGCAAGGGCGTGAACGTCGACATGGTGTTCGAGCATCCGGGCGAGGCGACGTTCCCCGTCTCGACCTTCGTCTGCAAGAAGGGCGGTATGGTCGTAATTTGCGCGGGCACGACGGGCTTCAACCTGACCTTCGACGTCCGCTACATGTGGATGCACCAGAAGCGGCTCCAGGGCTCCCACTTTGCCCATCTCAAGCAAGCGAGTGCGGCCAATAACCTGATGGTTGAGCGTCGACTGGATCCCTGCATGTCGGAATGCTTCGCCTGGGCCGACTTGCCCGAGGCGCATATGAAGATGATGCGCAACGAGCATAAGCCCGGCAACATGTCCGTCTTGGTGCAGTCTCCCGTGGCGGGTCTGCGGACTTTGGACGATGTGGTGGCTGCCAGACCTGCCACCTGAAACCGACGATTCGCAACGTGGCGGCCTCCCCCGATTTGGGTGAGGCCGTTTTTGTTTCGTTCTACGCCTTCTTAGCTGTCCGAGGCTTACGAATGCCCCCCTCACCAGATCTGGGGAGGGCAAATATGCGAATACTGAGAAAATCCGCGCCAAACTACTGTCGGATTAAGGCTTCGTTAACCCTCTCAGAAGGAACGTCTGATGTCGAAGGATTGGATAATCGAGGTATTGGGGGACCTGCGCGGATTTGCCGTCACGAATGGCATGCCCTCTCTGGCGGAACAGTTAGAGGAGGCGGTCATGGTGGCCGCGACCGAGCTTGCGCAGACTACCCCCAGACCGGAAGCGGAGCGGTATGGCGCGAAGGCTGGACGACTTACTGGAACGGCTGGCTGATGCCGCCGATCTGGCGGATCTGGGTGCCTGCGTCCATGAGCTGCGCGACCTCTATGACGTCGAACATCTAGTCTACCATTCGGTCCGGTCTGGCGGCGAGCAATGGGCGGCGCTGACCTATGCGCCCCGCTGGGTGGACACCTATATCGAGCAGAGCTTTCAGACCGTCGATCCAGTCGTCCTCTCCTGCTTTAACCGCTTCACCCCTGTCGATTGGAAACGCCTGGACTGGTCGCCGCGCCCGGCCCGGGCGCTTCTGGCGGAAGGGATCGCCCATGGACTGGGAAATCAGGGATTTAGCCTGCCGATCCGGGGACCCGCAGGGCAATTCGCCCTGTTCACCGTCAATCATCGCGCCGTGGACGAGGCCTGGTCGCGATTCACCAACGCACACTTGAACGACCTGTTGCTGGCGGCCCATTACGTGAACGAGCGGGCCCTGGATCTGGACGGTATGATCCCCCCGGCACTGTCGAATCTGTCCCCGCGCGAGACCGATGCGTTGACCTTGCTTGCCTCGGGCGCCAGTCGCGCCCAAGCGGCTGAGCGACTGAAGATTAGCGAGCATACCTTGCGCGTCTACATCGAGAGTTCCCGCCACAAACTGGGCGCCATGAACACGACCCATGCGGTCGCAAACGCGCTGTCGCGCGGGCTCATCTGCCTCTGAACACCGGGCGTTGCAGAATTTCTTCTGCGGCGTTCGGTAAGATCCCGTTAACGCGCTCCCGATCAGGTCTTCCCGTCATCGCTGACAGGGATGACTCTGATGATCCGTTACCTTTACGCTTCCGAACTCGCCGATCACCCCGATCTTGCCGCCGATATGTTCCGCGACCGCACCACCCAATTCCGCGACAGGATGGGTTGGGATGTCCAGGTCGACACCCTGGGTTGGGAGACGGACGCCTATGACATGCTCGACCCGCTCTATGTGCTGGCTGAGGATGATCAGGGCGGGCATGCGGGCTCGATGCGGTTTCTGCCGACCACCGGCCAGACGATGCTGGCGGATGTCTTTCCGCACCTGACGGGCGGCGGGCCGATCCGGTCGGGCCGCATCTGGGAGTCCACCCGGTTTTGCCTGGCGCCGGGGGCGGCCGCCGGAGTGGCGCGCAAGCTGTTGCTGGCGGCCTCCGAATTGGGGTTGGGCATGGGTCTGACCCATGCGGTTGGTGTCTTCGACCAGCCGATGTTGCGGATCTATCGCCGCCTGGGATGGCAGCCCGAGGTGCTGGGCCTGCAAGATGGGATCGCCGCCGGTCTCTGGACCTTCTCGGAGCAGACCCACGACATCCTGCTGCGGGGCTGTGGCTTGCCTGCGCGGACGTCGCGCGGCTGGTTCGAGACGGCGTTTGGCGACATCCCGGGCCTGGGGCCCCTTTCCACCCGGGTCTGACCGCGCCATGAAGGGGGCAATGGCCCCCTCCGACCCCGCCCCCATTCCGGCCCTTTCCGCCGACCAGGCCGAGGCCTGGGACCGCATCGCCGAGATGCTATCGGAGAGCGGTGTCGATCTGTCAGATGGCCTGGCCACCCCGCGCGACGACGATGACAGCCGCGTGCTGGCGGTGACGGGCAAGGCAGGGTCGGGCAAGACGCTGCTTCTGGCCGAATTGGTCAAGGCCTGCCGCGAGACCGGGCTGGACCTGGTATCCGGCGATTATGAGCGCAAGCAGCGCGATCGCCGGACCCTTGCCATTCTGGCACCCACCAACAAGGCGGCGAGCGTGCTGCGCACCCGCGGCGTGCCGGCCACGACGATCCACCGCATTCTGTATACCCCCGTCTATGACCCGGAATATGAGAAGATCGCCGAATGGCTGGCGGGCGACCGGGACCGGCCCGAGACCGACGTGCTGCCGGACGACGGGCTGGATCGGGCCAAGCGCTTCTATGACGAGACGAATTCCGTGCCCGCCGCGTTGGCGGCCGCCGGATTGCGCGGGTCGGATTTCATCACCGGTTGGAAGCGGCGGGAGAATCCGTTGGATATCGGGTTCGTCGACGAATCCTCGATGCTGGACGACAAGCAATACGAGGACCTGACGGAGATTTTCCCGTCCCTGGTCCTGTTCGGCGACCCGGCGCAGCTGGCCCCCGTGAACCAATCGGGTCGCATGGTCTTCGACCGCTTCCAGGGTGACGACCATCTGCATCTCAGCCGCGTCCACCGGCAAGAGGCCGACAGCCCGATCCTCGACCTGGCCCATGCGTTGGCCGATCCCGCGCTGGATTTCTACAGCTTCGAGCAGATGGTCGACGAGGCCGCGGCGCGGGACGAGCGCGTCATCGTCTCGGCCCGCGTGGACAGCGATCTGATGGCTCGCTCGCCGGTCCTGGTCTGGCGCAATGCCACGCGTATCCGCCTGATCCGTGCCTTCCGGGGCGCCCATGGGGCCGACGACACCATGATGCTGCCGGGCGAGCCGCTGATCTGCGACGGGTTGGAACTGCCGCTGAAGCACCGCAAGCGCCGCATCGACTTGGAGGCGCGGGGACTGATCAAAGGGGCGCAGGTCGTCTATCTCGGGCCCGGTCGCAAGCCCGGCTTCTCCAAGCTGCACGTGGTCGGCGCGCCTGAGCCGGAGATCAGTGTCTCCTCGATCGTCAAGATCGAGAGCCCCGACGAGGAAGAGCCCTTCCTGCCCTTCGCGGCCCGTATGGGGGCCGCGTTCCTGCATGGCGCCGCCGTCACCATCCACAAGGCCCAAGGGTCGCAATGGGACGACGTGCAGGTCTTCGCCCCGGATCTCTATGCGGCGTCGCGCGCCGGGCGGATCGAAGCGGGTCAGCAGCTTTGGAAGCGGCTGGCCTATGTGGCCATCACGCGGGCTGTCACCCGGCTGATCTGGGTCAAGCGCTATGCCCTGGCCCTGCCGAAAGGACCGTTGGACACGTCCGACCTGAAGGCCGAGCCCGCGCCCCTGATCTTGGAACAGGAGACGTCCGAATGACTCGCTCGATCTTGATCACTGGCGCGTCGTCCGGCATCGGTGCGGCCACGGCCGAGGCTTTCCTGGCCGATGGCTGGACCGTCGGCCTGATGGCTCGCCGCGAAGACATGCTAGAGGCGCTCGCGGCGGGGCGGCCCGATGCGATTGTCCTCCCGGGCGACGTGACCGACCCCGATGCATGCGAGGCGATCACGAACCGGTTCGCCCAGGCCGCCGGCGGTTTGGGCGTCCTCTTCAACAATGCCGGGCTCTTTGTCCCGTCGGCTCCCATCGACGAGACCACGTTGGCCGATTGGGACCGCGCCGTCGCGGTTAACTTGACGGGGATGTTCCTGATGGCGCGGGCCGCCTTCCGCGTGATGCGCGACCAGGGTCACGGTCGGATCATCAATAATGGGTCGATCTCGGCCCATGTGCCACGCCCGAATGCTGTGACCTACACCGTTACCAAGCACGCCGTCACGGGCCTGACACGGCAGCTGGCCTTGGACGGGCGCGTCCTGGGGATCGACTGCGGCCAGATAGATATCGGCAATGCGGCGACGGATATGCTGACCACCGCGCAAGAGGTTGCCATCGCCGCAGGCAAACCGGTGGAGCCGACCTTCGAGGTGGCCGACGCGGCGCGGGCGGTGCTGCATATGGCCGGATTGCCGCCGGGAACCAACATCCTGAGCATGACGATTATGGCATCTGGCATGTCCTATGTGGGGCGCGGCTAAGGCGTGTCGCGTTCAGTTCACCGGACAGGCTGGACGGGTTGTGACAAGCAAACGCTGCTTCAGTCGGTCCGGCGAAGGTCCGAAGCAAACTAGATGAAATACGTTCAGGGCAGCCGGGTGACGCGACATGTGGTCGTGTCAGGATGGGTAAAGGCCGTGGAACCAATGGTTGCCACCGGTCGTGGCCCGCCTAGGTGCGGATGAACCGGAACACCGCCGAGGCACCCCAGCCTGCCGCGATAGCGATGGCCAGGGACAACAGGCCATATACCAGCGGTTGTTCGTGGGCGAGGTTGTAGATCAGCCTCTCCAGCCCGACCTTCCGCACGAAGATCGAGGTCGAGAAGTTGTCGATCACCCGCCCGTTCCGCGTCAAGAAGATCCGGGTGTCGTAATCGCCTTCGGTCAGGTCTGCGGGCAAAGCGATATTGGCCGAGAACAGGGTCTCATCCCGCAAAGTGACGGCGCCTTCGGCCACCTTATAGGTCCCCTCCGTCTCGCGAACGCGGATCAGAGCGCGTAGAAATTCGGGTGCCTGCGTGCTCATACGGGCGATATCAACCGCCCGGATCGCGCGCGGGATCGAGATGCGGTGGCGCTGATCTTCGGTCTGGCGCAAGGTCTGGCTCAAATTCCCGCTGGTGGCGACCGCATAGAACGAGGGCGCGCGGTCGACCTCGACCGCTTCCACATTGACCCAGATCCCGAAGCGCCGGTCTTTCCGGCGGACGGTGACCGGCTCGCTGGGGCCCGAGACGGTGATGATGACCTCCAGCGGCCCGTCATTCGGCGCAGGCGCGTCGCGTTTGACGGCACCGAAGACCAGGATCTCCGATCCGTCGAACGAGGTCGAGATCGAGACCCGATCTTGGCTGAGCGCAGCCACCACTTCCTCGGCCCGCGCTGGCCAGGTCAGCAGCAAGATCAGCAGAGCGAGGCGGATCATGAATGCCCCCCCGTTTCGCCGACCGAGAAAAGCTCGGCCGGTTGCAGAAGCAGATCGCCCGCCAACTTGCCGCAGACCAGCAGGACCATGATCGCCAGCAGGATGCGCAATTGTTCGGCCTTTAGCCGGGTGCCGACCCGGGTGCCGATCTGGGCGCCAACAACGCCGCCGATCAGCAGCAGAACGGCCAAGATCATGTCGACGGTGTAGTTCGTCGTCGCGTGCAGCAGCGTGGCAAAGCCGGTGACGAAGATGATCTGAAACAGCGAGGTACCCACGACGACCTTGGTCGGCATGCCCAGCAAATAGATCATGGCGGGCACCATGATGAAGCCCCCGCCGACGCCCATGATCGCGGCCAGGATGCCGACGAAGAAGCCGACCAGCAGTGGCGGGATAGCCGAGATATAGAGCCCGCTGGTGCGGAACTTCATCTTGAAGGGCAGAGCGTGGATCCAGCCGCGCTGGCGCCGCTCGATCTTGCGAACCGGGCCTTTGGCGCGGGCGCGGCGGATCGCGTTCAGGCTTTCGACGAACATCAGCGCGCCGATCACGCCGAGGAACAGGACGTAGCAAAGCCGGACGAGCAGATCGACTTGCCCCAATTCGCGTAAGATTGCGAAGACTTGGACCCCGATCCCCGCGCCGATCAGGCCGCCGACCAGCAGCACGAGGCCCATCTTCAAGTCCACCGTCTTGCGCCTGAGATGGGCAAGCACGCCGGAAAAGCTGGAGGCGACGATCTGGTTGGCTTCGGTCGCGACGGCGACGGCCGGCGGGATGCCGATCATAAACAGAAGCGGGGTCATCAGAAAACCGCCGCCGACGCCGAACATGCCCGATAAGATACCCACGAAGCCGCCCAATCCCAGGAGGAGGAAGGCGTTCACGGAGACTTCCGCGATGGGGAGGTAGATTTGCACGGGCGGGCCCTCTGGCGTCCATCCCGTGATGGCAGGGGCGGCGGGTGGCGTCAAATCGGTCAGAGACCTCATCGGGCTTGCCAGCCCTCTTCGGCCCCGACAGTCTGGCTGGATGGCAAAGGGCACGGATTATGTGATCGTTGGCGGCGGTTCGGCGGGCTGCGTAATGGCGGCTCGGCTGTCGGAGGATCCGTCTATCCGTGTGGTGCTGGTGGAAGCTGGTGGGCGGGCACGCAACCCGTTGTTGCATATCCCGGCCGGGTTGGCCGAAGTGCTGGGCAACAAGATCGCCGATTGGGGATTTTCGACCTTGCCCCAGGCGGGGTTGGACGGTCGACGTCTGCGTTGGCCACGCGGCAAGGTGCTGGGCGGATCGTCCGGGATCAACGCCATGTGTTATGCGCGCGGCGATCCGTCGGATTACGATGGCTGGGGCCATGGTTGGTCCGGCGCCGAGGCGCTGCATCTGTTCAAGGCGTCGGAATGCCATTCCGAGGGTGTCTCGCAATGGCATGGGGATGAGGGGCCGTTGCATGTGACGCGGCCGGACTGGCTGCATCCGGCGACGCGGCTTTACTTGGAGGCCGGGGCGCAGGCCGGGCATCGGCGGATGGCGGACGTCGTCGCGCCGGATCGCGACGGGGTGGGTCTGTTCGATACGACAACCCATAACGGGCTGCGCTGCTCGGCGGCGCGGGCGTATCTGAGCGCCGAGGTGCTGGCGCGGCCTAATCTGAGCGTGGAGACCGGGCGGCAGGTCAAGCGGGTCCTGTTCGACGGGCGGCGCGCGTCGGGGATCGACGTGGATGGGGCAGAGATCATCGGTCGGGAGATCGTGCTCTGCGCCGGGGCGATTGGGTCGCCGCATCTGTTGATGCTGTCGGGCATAGGCCCGGGCGATCATTTGCGGGAGTATGGGATCAGCGTCGTCCACGACGCGCCTGGTGTGGGCGGCAACTTGCAGGACCATCTGGATATCAACTGCATGATCCGAACCAGGGGCGGCAGTGCGATTGGCTATGCGCCTGGATTTGTCGGGCAAAGTCTAAAGGCGCCGCTGGATTGGCTGCGAGGGCGCACGGGATTGCTGGCGTCGAACTTGGCGGAGGGGACCGGTTTCGCCCGGTCGCGGGACGGGTTGGAGAAGCCAGACCTGCAATTTCATTTCCTACCCGCTTTGGGGGAGGAGCACGGCGAGAACCGGAACTGGGGGCTGACGGGCGTGTCGCTGCATGCCTGTGGGCTGTATCCTCGGGCGCGGGGGACGATCCGGTTGGCTTCGGCCGATCCGATGGCGGCGCCCGCGATCGACCCCAATTACCTGGCGGACGAGGCAGATTTGGATGTGCTGGTAGCGGGGGCGCAGATGGCCGCCGATATCCTGGCGCAACCGGCCTTCGACGATATCCGGTTGGGGTGGCACAAACCGGAGATGCGGCCCGAGAGCCGTGACGATTGGGTCGCGACGATCCGCGCGCGGGCGGAGTCGATCTATCACCCGGTGGGGACGGCGGCGATGGGTGATGTGACCGACGGAGACGGGCGCGTCGCCGGGGTCGAAGGGCTGCGGGTGGTTGATGCCTCTCTGATGCCGACAATCGTGGGCGGCAATACCAATGCGCCGGTGATCATGATGGCGGAACGGATTGCGCGCCGGATGCGGGGGTAGCGTTTCGGGCGTCTGTGAGATTTGCGTATTTGGCAACCGGTGACGACTGGGAGGGGCATCATCGGTCCGAAGATATGCATGTCGAACCGGTGAAGGACGCCGAACGGCTCAGGCCAGGAACCGTGTCAGAACCTTTTCCAGCTTGGCCGCGCCCAACGGGGCCATGGCCTTGGTGTGGTCATGGCTGATCGCTTCGTCCGACAGACCCGCGGCCATGTTGGTGATGGTCGAGATGGCGGCGGCCCTGAGGCCTAGGAAGCGGCCCAAGATGATTTCCGGGACGGTGGACATGCCGACGGCGTCGGCGCCGAGGGTCTTGAGGGCGCGGATTTCGGCCGGGGTTTCGAAGGATGGGCCGGAATACCAGGCGTAGATGCCGTCATGGAGGATTATGTCTTCTGTCTTGGCCGCCGTCTGGAGGGCGGCGCGGATCGTCTGGTCGTGTACGTCGGTCATGGGGACGAAGCGGGCGTCGGTGGGCTCCCCGATCAGGGGGTTCAGGCCGGAGAAGTTGATGTGGTCCGAGAGCAGCATGAGGGACCCCGTGGGCATATCGGTGCGCAGGCTGCCGGCGGCGTTAGTGGCGATGACCGCCTCGGCGCCGAGATCGGCGAGGACTTCCAGCGGGACGCGCATGGCAGCCGGGTTTCCGGTCTCGTAGTAATGCGACCGGCCGCCGAAGACGGCGACACGGGTGTTGGCCAGGGTGCCGATGACCAGCTTCGGGTTGTGGCCCGAGACATGGGCGCCCGGGAAGCCG
>JBCDCW010000008.1:0-34626 GCA_039180995.1 Pseudomonadota bacterium | reverse complement strand
GCCGCGACGGCTGCCGCCGCGACCCGCCGGCCACGCCGCGAATCAGGGCCAGGCCGGCTCCGGCGGCGGCGCCGACCGCCGCTCCTTTGGGGCCGGCCACCATGCCCATCTGCCCCCCGGCCGCCGCACCTTGCAACATCGCGGGCGCGGCCTTCACCACCGCGCCGCCAACCCGTCGGGCCACGCGGCCCAAACTCTTGAAACTGAACTCGACCTCATCGGCATCCAGACCCGTCATCGCCGCCAGCTCGGCCGCGAAATCCTCGTCGGACAGCTCCGCGAACTCCTCGGCTGCGACCGACCGCAGAACCGGATAGCGGCTGCCCTGCTGTTCGCAGGCCTCGATTTCCTCGGCCCAGCCTTCGTCATCCCAGCCCAGATCGGCCTCGGGCGCCCAATCGTCTTCCTCCTCGGAAAGCTCGATCTCCATGTCCTCGACATCGTCCCAGTCGTGCTGGCGTTCGGGTCCCATCGCATCTCTCCTTTTTCGACAGCGGCCGCGCCGCTCTCCGCATCACTCGCCGTGCGCCGTGCCGACGCGCGCCATGGCCTGGTCGATCTCGGCGCGCAGCGCCTCCCACGAGGCCACGGGCACCTGCTGATCGAGATCGAGGCAATGCAGCACCCCCACTGGGTTTTCGCCGTGCCGGGTGACCGACAGTCGAAGCACGAAGCTCACCATCGGATCCTTCGGGGGTATGTCGTTCATTGCCTCTCCGTTTCGTCAAAACAGCATGTCGCAGACGCTTCTCACGTCGATCTCACGTCGCTCTCACGCCGCGATCACGCCGCCATGGGAATCACTCCCTACCGACGAAACGGCGGGTATTTTCCCGCCCCGGACAGGGGGAACGACAATGACTGTTCGAATCGAGTTGTTTGGTGGCGTGCGCGTTTCGGCCATGGGACGGCCCATCGCGCTTCCGTCCGATTTTCCGCGGGCGGCTCTCGCCTTTCTAGCCGCCCATCGCGGCTGTGTATTTTCGCGCGACGAATTGGCGACGCGGCTTTGGCCGGATCTGGACCCGGCCCGTGGCCGCGCCTCGGTCAGCACCGCGCTTTGGCGGATGCGCCGCATCCCGGAAATCGCCGCCATTATCCAGGCGCCCTCGCGCACCACGCTGGTGCTGCCGGCGGACCGCTCGAACTGGGTGGATGTGGACGCCTTCACCCGCCGGCTCACCTGGCTGCAGGCCGCGCGCACGCCCGATCTGCGGCGCGCCCGAATCACGGCCGGCCTTTGGAAGGCCGATCCCTTCGTGGACATCGAAGGCGAATGGGCCGCGCTGGAACGCGCCCGGCTGGAAGCGCTCCGGTCCGAGGCGCTGGATCTGTGGATGCGCGCCGCCCACGATGCGGTCCGCGAATCCGAGACCTTGCACGCCGCCAGCCGTCTGATCGAGGCTGAACCCTTCGAGGAAGCGCCGCGCGCCCTGCGCTGCCAGATCCTGGTCCGGCGCGGCAGCGCGGCCCGGGCCCGGGCCGAACACCGCGACTTCACGGCGTTCCTGCAAGATGAACTGGGGGTCGACCCTGAATTCGACCCAAGGGGAATGCCGGCTCAGATCAGCCCGGCCTCGGCGACTTGAAGGAACCCCGCGCGCCGCAGGTTGGCCACCGGGTAATCCGGATCCAACAACCTCTGCGGCGCGAAATCCGGCTCCAACTGCGCCAACCGCGCCAGGGCGGTGGCGGCTTCCTCCTCGGCCCCGGCCCGGAAGGCCAGGGCCGCCACAAACCGCAGGGCAGCCCGGCAATCGGGGGCCAGACCCTTCGCCGCCCGGGCATGGTCCAATGCCGCGGCCTCCTGACGGGCAGCGGTTGCAGCGGCCGCCGCTGCGACGGCCGTGTTGGCTGGCCCCAACATCGAAACGTCACCGGCGCGGGCCGATTCGGCGATCGCGTAGGCCTCGGTCTCGCGACCGCTCTGGGCCAAGACAGCGGCAGTTGCAAAGCGCACCAAGGCTTGGCTGGCATCGCCGCTTCGCGCGCGGCCAACTTGGTCGACTGCGGCCGCGATATCGCCGCGCTGCACGGCCATCAAGGCCCCGACGGCCAGATTCAGCGGGTTGCGCGGGGCAGCCGCAAGCGCCTCGCGCGACAGCTCGGATGCCTCTTCGAGGTCATCCTGCGAGATCAGGCGCTCGACGCGCATCTTGTACCGCACAAAGGCGCGCACAGCCGGCGTAACGTCGGACAACAGGCCCGATTTTCCGGTGGCGAGATGCGTATCCAGCTGAACCAGAGAATCCGAATCGAAGCGATGCATCATCGACAGGATCCGCAGCCCGACCGTATCCAGGATCGCACCGCTCAGAACCTCGGACAACGCTCGGACGGCAGGCGCCATCTGCCCGGTGACCAACGCCAGGCTGTCCAAGTGAGACCAAATCTGCAAGCCACCCGCGGTCTCGTCCACAAGGCGCAGGCTGATGATCGCCTCATTGTCGAGACCCATCACGACACCGGCCTGGACGCGAAGACGGCGCCCGGCCATCGTCGGCACCGCCCCCGATCCCAGGATCAATGTCGGGATGAACTGGGCCACCCGCCCGGCAGCGTCTGCCAGAACCATATCGGCAACGGCGTGTCCCGACTGTCCAAAGTCCGGCAGGATAAGGACCAGCGGCGCATCCGGATTGGACAGTTGCGTGGACGTGCCCGGCAGCGATTGGGGGAAATCCGACATACGGCTGTCCCGCAACCAATCCTCGAATTCCGGATCGGTAATATCCAGGTCGGTGCAGAACCGGTCCCCGGCATTCGGTCCCGACGGCAGAATGACCTGCACCTGGTCGGGCTCCAGGCCAATCCAACCCGGGCCGCCGACCAGCACGTCGCGCCTAGGTCCAAGCGCCCGGCGCAGCTCAGACAGCGCGCCGCGCAGGCTGGTTGCGCCCTGGCTTTGCCCCCGATCGGACCACAGCAAATCCTGCAAGCGCGCCCGCGCCAACCGCATCCCAGGCGTGGTCCCGAGAATCGCCAGAATCCCGCGCTCTTTGGCCCCCCGCGGCGTGCAATCACGCCCGCTGGGATCGAGCAGACGGACTGGCCCGTCCAACACGAGTTCAAGAGGTGCAACCACTCTCAACGATCCCCTGATTTCGACCTATTAACGCTAGGGCACCCCAACCAGGGATGCTAGCCTTGACCCATTGCAAGAATGAAGGACTGAAGCACCGATGTCATTTCTGACTGCTGAAACGGCTGAAACAGCCGAGACCGCTGAAACGGCCGAAACGGCCGAAAACGCCAGAGGCCGCCTCGGTAGGTCCACGAGCGCCGCGGCCCTGATCCGCGCCCGCGAAGCCATCGTCGGCACCGATGCGATCCAGCGGGGCACCATGGTGTCCGACAATGTGCTGAACACCCAGGGCGACGAGTTGGGGCGCCTCTTCCGCATGGCCCCGGCCCACCGCGAAGACGCGCTCGGGTTCGATTTGGCCGAGACCCTCGCCTTTTCGGCCGACGACACCAGCGCCACGCTGTCCGCGCGCACCGAAACCGGCACCACCCCGGTCGTCACCCTGGTCCGCCCCAACGCCCAGGTTTTGAACGAAGGCCTGACCCTGATCGCCGGTTATGCCGACCTGCGCGCCGACCGGGCGCCGGAGATCACCGCCCAGCTCACCGATCTGATGTCCTTCCACGGCTCGATCCTGTCGCTGGCCCCCGCGCGCACGCCGCGCACGCTGGAATTGGCCCGCATGACCATGGCTTGGGTGGCCATGGCGGGCCACCGTCTGAAACTGTCGCTGGGTGTCGCCCGGCCCATCGTCCTGTCGCCCCAGGTGCAGCCGATCATCCAGACACCCACCCATGGCGCGTATCCGTCGAACCACGCGGTGCAGGCCTTCGCCACGGCGACAATTCTGGCAGACGTGTCGAACGCAGATGATCAAACCCGCGAACAGCTGATGCGCATGGCCGCGCGCATCGCCATCAACCGCACGGTCGCGGGCGTCCATTACCCCGTCGATAGCGCCGCCGGCGCGGTCACCGGCGTGGCCCTGGCCGGCTTGCTGCGCGCCCGCGCGGGCTATGGCGACATGCCCGGCCATCACCACTTCGACGGCACCGGCTGGACCGGCGCGTCCGAGGCGGGCGACGATGTCGCCGGCGCGCGCGACTTCCACCGCGCCGCCCTGCGCGACCTGGTGGGCGGTGCCGCCCCCCTGACGCTATCCGAACCGACCGCGGCCCCCCTGCCCGCCCCGCTGATGGGCGCGCTCTGGCAGGACGCCGCTGCGGAATGGGGGATGTGATGTCGATCCATCTGTCCTGGTCGGACCCAGTCCGGCCCGACGCCGCGCCCGCTCTGCCCTACCTCGACCATTGGCTCTGGACGATGGGGTTGGACCCGGCGACCGATCCCGAGCCGTGCGACCAGCCGGACCCCACCGGACATCGGCCGGACAGCGCCACCGAAAGGGAAGCCGCATGACCGACAGCCCCGCCTGGACGGACCCAGACCGCCCGCAAGTCGCCCCAGCCCTGCCCTATGCCGATCATTGGTTCTGGCAGGCCGGCATGGGCCCCGTCGAGGGCCCGCCCACGGTCCGCTCCTTTCAGACCGCCAGGCTCGTCGCGAACTTGGCCGAGGAAATCGCCAAGATCGAAGACGACATCGACAAAATCTTCGGCCAGCTTCTGTCCATGGAAGGGGCCAAGAAATGATCGCCGCCGAACAACTCGACGATTTCCGACCCCTGCGCGAGAATCTGGGCGCATTCCTGCGCCCCGACACCCTGCACCCCGCCGTCGCCAATGCCGCCGAAAACGGCCAGAGCCGGGTCCAGGTCGCCGACGCCCTGGCCTACCCGACCTACGTCCACCCGGCCGCCGAGCCCGATCCCCACGGCTTCCTGTCCGACGCGGCCCTGCCGCCCTCGGACGGCGCCTGCATCCTGGGCGTGATCGACGATGCGATCCCCCTTACCCATCCCCGCCTGACGGTCGGCGGCGCCACGCGCCTGACGTCGGTCTGGCTGCAAGGCGCCGCCTACCGGACAGGCGCCGACGCCCACGCCCCGGGCTCCGACCTCGCCTTCGGGCGGGAACTGCGCGGCGCCCAGATCGACGCGCTATGCGCCGCCCATACCCAGTCCGGCACCCTGGACGAAGAGGCCGTGCTGCGCGCCGCCGGCGCTCTCGACCCATCTCGCGGTCCGCTCCATGGCGGCGGACGGCGCAGCCGTCACGGCGCCGCCGTCACCGACTTGATGGCCGGCCTGGCCCCCGACGATCCCGACGCCGCGCGCTTCCCCGTGATCGGCGTCGCTCTCCCGCCCGAGGTCACGCGCGACACGCTGGGCACCTTTGCGCCCTTCTACATCCTGTCCGCCACACTCCACATCCTGCACCGCGCCCGCCGTCTCTGCCGCTGGATCGAGGCCAAGCGCGGCCTGCCCGAAAACAGCCTGCGCCTGCCTCTGGTCATCAATCTCAGCTATGGCGTCACCGCCGGGCCCAAGGACGGCATGGGCCTGATCGAACGCTTCCAGGACGCCGTCGCCGCCGAAAGCGACCACGACGACACCCTGGGCCCCGTCCGCTTCGTGATCCCCACCGGCAATCACCGCCTCAGCCGCGGCCGCGCTTTCTTGACCCCGGACGAGACCATCGCCTGGCACCTGCCCCCCGACGACGCGACCCCAACCTTCGCCGAGATCTGGGGGCCGGTCCGCGACACCCTCCCGGACGAACCCATGCAGATCACCCTGACCACGCCCGGCGGCGCCGCGGCGCGCACGGCCTTCACCGAGCACGACACCGTCTCGGACCTGAACACCGACACCGCACATCTGGCGCGCTGCTATCTGTCCGCCCGAGACACCAACGGGGGCGGCAAGCGCGAATCCGTGATCCTGGCCCTGCCTCCGACCGCCAGCCTGACAGGCGGCGCTACGACGCCTTCAGGCCGATGGCACCTCTCGGTGGAGGGCACTGGTCCGTTCGACCTCCATGTCCAGCGCGACGATTCCATCCGTGCCTATCGCTCGGGCGGGCGCCAATCCCGGCTGGATGACGGCCGCTACCGGACCCACCTGCCCTCGGGCCGTGTGCTCGAAACCGACCCGGACGATCCGGGTCCCCTGCGCCGGTCGGGCACGGTGAACGCCTATGCCTGCGGGTCGCGCCAATTGCGGGTGACGGGCACGATGCGTGACGGCCGCCCCCTGCCCTACGCGGCCCAACCCGACGGCCCGGACGCCCTGCCCACCGGGATCGACCTGGCCGCCACGGCCGATTGGGGGCCGGGCCGCCGCGGCGTGCCCGCCGCCGGTGCCTACGCCGCCAGCCTCACCTGGATGAGCGGCACCAGCGCCGCCGCCCCCCAGATCGCCCGCGCCCTGGCCCGCCACCTCGCGTCAGGCGGCGACCCGGCCACCCCGCCTGCCGCCCCACCGACGCTCCGGCGGGCGCTGCGGGAATGGTGATCGGATGGTCGTCGATAACCCACCTTCCGAACAGGAACGCGCAAGATGATTGCTTACGTCACCGTCGGTGTCGATGATATTGCCCGCGCGAAACGATTCTACGCTGCATTCCTGCCAGCCCTTGGCTACGGGCTGACGGAAGGCCCCGAAGGCCTCAGCTACGCGCTGCCCGAACAACCGGGGCAATCTGCCGCCCTGCCGGAATTCTACGTCAAACCAACCTTCGATGGGCGCCCGGCCTCGGCTGGGAACGGTTCTATGACCGCGTTCGAGGCTCGCAATCAGAAGCAGGTTCGTGACCTTCACGCCGCCGCCCTCGCCGCGGGCGGCTCTGACGAAGGCCAACCTGGCTTCCGCGACTCGTATGGACCTCATTTTTACGTTGGCTACCTTCGCGACCCTCAAGGCAACAAGATCGCCCTGTTCTCCAGCGATCCGAATGAGCCCGGCCGAGACGGATAGAGCGGATTTCGCGGGCACCGAAAGCGCGTCCGTTCACATGCCGTTCGTCACACGCAGCAAACGCTGTCTTACGGCGCGGGACGGTACAGCCTTGTTTTGCGCCACCGCAATCCTCGGTTAAGACCGACGCCGGTGTCGAAGCCGCTCCCCTCGATGGGGACAGACGCCACTCCCCGTGTTGCCGCAGAGCGGTCAATCGGGCTCGGAGCTGCCATTTCCCCCAAGCAAAGTGGGAGAGGACGCAACCGCCCTCCCCCATCGCTCCAATAGATGACCCGTCAGCCTAACAGCCCGTCCGGCTCCGACGGGGTCAGCGTCAGGCCCACGATCAGCGGATCGTGGTCCGAGGCGCCGAATGGCGTCGTGCCGTCATAGAAGCCCGCATCGGTGAACCGGCTATCATAGGACATCAGGTCCGGCTCCGCCGAATTGACGTGCCATTCGACGACGCCCTTCACCTGGCCATCCAGCGACTCGGTCGCCATCGCTTGGTCCAGCGCGCCGCGCTGACCGTCGAAGACAAAGCTGAATGCGTCCTCCGCGCCCACGAACTCCTCCAACAGGTTATCGTAGCCCGCCGCCTCGATGGCCTGGACCGGATCCTCCTGGCTGTAGGCGTTCAGGTCGCCGATGATCAGAACGTCCGGATCCCCAACACCCAGCGGATCGGTCGCCAGCCAGTCGGTCAACTGCGTGGCCGCCTCGGTCCGGGCCAGGTTCCAGTTGCCCTGTCCGTCGCCCTGATCGGCATTCGGGTCGCCCGCTTCCACGCCGCTGGGCCCCTTCGACTTGAAGTGGTTGTTGGCGATGGTCACCACACCGCCATCCTCATCCTCGAAGGCCGCGACAACCGCGGGCCGGTTCAGCTGCTGGTCGCCATCGTCGAAGACCAGGACGTCCGACGCGATCTCGGTCACCGCATCGGTCTTGTAGATCAGCCCCGTGGTGATCTCATCCGTCCCGATGGGCCCACCATCCGTGGTCGGATCGACGAAGGCGTAGACGTTCGAGCCCAGCCGCGTGTTCACCGCATCCACCAGCGTCGCGATGGCCGAATCCGCGCCGAAGCCGTTATTCTCGATCTCCTGCAAGCCGACCACATCGCCATCCAAGGCAACCAGCGCGTTGACCAGCTTCTCGGTCTGCCGAGTCAGGTCCTCGGCCGTAAAGGCGCCCCGCTCGCCCAACGTGGTGAAATAGTTCAGCGCGTTGAAGCTCACCACCTTCAGGTCGCCCTCCACCGCGGGCGGCGTCGCCTGGCGCGCGCCATCGTTGGTGGCCGCGTCGATGGCCAGCGTGCCGGTCGGGACCACCTTGTATTCCCCGAACGAGAAGGTCAGCACCCCCTCAATCGGTTCGATGATCTCGGCCCCCAAACGCGGTGCCGGGTTGCCCAGGGTGAAATCGTCGCCCACCGACAGGATCCCGTCGCCATCGTCGCCCGCCGTGGTGTTGGCGATATAGCCGAAGCTCGTCGGGTTCGAGGCGGACACCCCGTCATCCAGCGTCAACCGGTTGGCCGCATTGGCCGCCTGCAACGCGTCGACCTCGGCCGCCTCGGTTTGGGCGTCGAAGATCTGCGTCGGCTGCAATTGCACACCGGCGCTGACGACCATCTCGCCGAAGCGGTCGAAGTTGAAATTCTCGATGATGGTCAACGGCTCGCCGGAACTGGTCACGGTGACCAGCATCCCTTCGACCGCTTCCAGATCGGTCTCCATGGCGAACGGCAAGGTCAGGCCCGCCGCCGTCGGCAGATCCGCCATGCCCCGCACCTCGATCAGATCGGCGGTAATCTGCGTGGCATCGAAGAATTCCGACACCTCGCCCTCGGCAAAGACAATGTCACCCACCGTCACGGTCGGCGCGCCGCCGGTGAAGACGAACACGCCTTCCGACGTGGCCGCGTCGGCATCGGCATCCGCATCCTCTTCCTGCAAGAAGAAGCCATTTTCCAGCGTCGCCGTCACCACCGCTTCCACGGCCACGTTCTGACCCACCAGATCCGAGGCCGCGCCGCTGCCCTGCACCTCGCTGATCAGCTTCATCTCGGCCGGGCCACCACCGCCGCCGGTATCGCCCTCGCCATTGGCCGCATCCCGCGTGGCCGCGATGGGCCCGACCCAGGTGCCGTCTGCCAGCTTCTGCAAGGACTGGCCCACCGGCGTGCTGGACGTCTCGGCCACGCCGATATCCGTCGACGTCATCCCATCCGCCGGGCCGCCCACGGCTGTGATGGTGCCCTCATAGGACAGGAACTCCGCCACCGTGCCGTCGGGCGCCACGACCGCGATGCCGTCGGGCGCGCCGTTCTGCAAACCCGCCGCATCGACCGACGCCACGCCCGCGTCGTTCAGGGTGCCGTCCAGGTCGATGGTCCGATAAGGCACGCCGCCATTGCCGTTATACAGCACCAGGCTCCAGCCCTCCAACGAGGCCCCCGCCTCGCCCGCGACTTCGATGAATTCGCCCACGTCGCCACCGGCATTGTCGTAATGCAACTCGCTGACCGCCAGCGCCTCGGCCACGTCGGGCGTCGCTTCGTTGGCCGCACCCCGCGTGGACTCGACGGGCCCGATCCAAGTGCCATCGTCCAGCCGCTGCAACGATTGCCCGATGGGCGTATCGTTCGGCTCCGACACTCCGATATCGGTCGAGGTCATGCCCGCCGCCGGCCCGTCCGTCGCCGTGAACGTCCCCTCATACGAGATAAATTCCCGCACGTCGCCAAGCGGCCCGACCAATACGATGCCGTCCGGCGATCCGTTCTGAAAACCCGAAATGTCGAAATCGGCGACGCCGTCGTCGTTCAACCGGCCTTTCAGCCTGACCTCGTCGTAAACGGTGCCATCCGCGCCATCATATAGGACAATCGTCCAACCCGGCAGGCTGGCCCCCGCCTCGCCCCGGACTTCGATGAACTGGCCGGTATCGCCACCCACGTTGTCGTAATGGATCTCGTTCACGATCAGATCCTGGGCCACGTCGAAGGCCCCGCCGCTATCGTTGGGCGCGTCACGCGTGGCGATGCCGCCCGCAACCCAGGTATTGTCGGGCTGCCGCTGCAACGACAAACCGGCCGAGGTTCCCGGCCCCTCCTCCACGCCGACATCCAAAGATGTCAGACCGTCCGCCGCGCCGTCCCGCGCCGTGAACGATCCTTCATAGGACAAGAATTCCGCCACCGACCCGTCCGGCGCCACCAGCGCGAAGCCGTCGGGCGACCCGTTCTGTAAGCCCGGCACATCGACCGAGGCCAGGCCCAACGCATTGGTGCTGCCCGTCAACGCGACGGTGCCGTATTCGCGACCGTTCACGCCGTTGTAAAGGACCAGCGTCCAGCCCGTCAGGTCGAAATCCGGCGCGCCCGCCACCTCGATGAATTCGCCATCGTCGGGCCCGGCATCGTCATAATGGAATTCGTTGATGACCAGCAGCGGCGTCTCGACCACGTCGGTGACGGTAACTTTCACGTCCGCGCTGTCGGTCAGCGACCCGTCCGACGCGATGACCGTCACGTCATAGACATTGTCGCCATCGGCATCGCCCGGCGCCTCGAAGTCGGGCGCATCCACGAAGCTCAGCGCGCCCCCCGCGTCGATGGTGAACAAAGCCGCATCGGCCCCGGCCAGCGCAAACGTCACCGTGTCGCCATCCACATCGGTCGCCGTGGCGACGGTCACCGCAATGTCGCCCTCGGCGACAGCCACGGCCCCGGTCACCGTCAGTTCCGGCGCGTCGTTCACCCCGGTCACCGTCAGCGTCACGACGGCCGTATCGGTCGAGCCCTGGCCGTCCGCGACTTCATAGCTGAACGACGTTTCCGCCGTCTCGCCTTCGGCCAGCCCATCGAACGCCTCGCCCGCATCGTAGCTGACGGTTCCGTCTCCGTTCAGTGTCGCGCCGCCAACCAGCCCGTCGGTGTTCAACCCCGTGATCGACAGAACGTCGCCGTCAAAATCGAAATCGTTGTCCAACAACCCCGACAGGATCACGACGCCCGACGCCGACACGGTGGCGGTATCGTCCCGCGCCAGAACCGCGTTGTTCCCGCCGGTCAGATCCACCAGGTAATCGTCGGCCACGAAATACAGCCGCTCGATCGACCGAAGCAGGTCGACATCGCCCGCATCCTCCAGGTTCTCCACCAAGAACCGGCGTCCCCAAAGCGCGGTCACCTCGTAATCCTCGACCGAGCCCGCATAAATCGCGGTATCCAGGCCCCAACCGCCGTTCAGGCGATCCCACCCGGCGCCCCCTTCCAACGTGTCGTTGCCCAAACCGCCATAGATCCGGTCATTCCCCGCGCCGCCCGACACGACGTCGTCGCCCCAGCCTGCAAAGACGAGGTCGTTGCCCGCCCCCGCGTCGATTGTATCATCGCCAAAAAAGCCGAACATGATGTCCGAGCCGTCTGTCCCGGTCAGGACGTCGTCGCAAAAGCTACCGAACTCAAGGTTGGGGAAGCGGGCCATATGCAATGCCTTTGTAAAAAGTGTGTCAGTAAATGCGCGGAATTTGCGGCATCGAGCCGTCACATGCGAGTCTTTTTGCACAATTTCGTGACAGCTTCCGTTAGGTTATTTCGCCCATGGAAACTGTCCTTGCGGGGCGGGCGAACCGTCCCAACACGTCAATGTTATATTATAACAAAACACACCAGACATGCCTCGATTTCCCCGCGGGGAAATCTATCGACCTTGGCCATATCACTCCGATTCGATCTCGCGCATGAACGCTTCGATGGCCTGTTCCAGCCGCGCCCGGTCTAATGCGGCAAAGTCGATCTCGGCGCGCAGTTCCATCTTCCCGTCCGTCGCCGTGCAACGCACGCCCGGCCCCACCGGCACCGTCAACGCAACGCGCCCGCGCCTGGCCCGCGGCGCGGCCCGGGCCTTGGCCGGACGGTTCGCGCCGCCTTGGTCCAAAATCGCCCGTAAGATCGCGCCCTCGCTCGCCGCATCGCGATGCGGCTCCGATCTCAGTGCGTCCGAGATCGTCCGGACCGCGACCGGATCCCCCTCCAACCGATCCGCCAGATCCAGCCCCAGCTTCCGCGACATCCCCGACGGATGCTCCAGGACCTTGCCCAGCCGCGCCATGACCAGCGCGAACCGACGGATGTAAGATCGCTTCTGCGGCCCCGTGGACGCAAACAGCACGTTCACCGCCTGATCCACCGACCCGCACCCGTCGACGCCCTCGGCCGCGTAAGCCATCGCCAAGTTGGCCATCTCGGCAAACGAAACGTCCTTGCGGATCAGGTTCTCGTCCACCATCCGCCGATACAGATCGGCTTCGCTTTCCCCGTGGGGAAGCAATCCGGCCGGAATCGTCGCCCAACGCGCATCGCCCGTTTCGGCCAACAGCTCCCGATAGGCCGTCAGCCGCCGAAGCCCCTGGACCAGATCGTAGCCCCCTGCCCCGTCCGGCGCGACGCGGATCGGGTTCGACAAGCCAATCTCGCGCAAGCTCTCCTTCAGGTCCTCAAGATCCAGCGACTGAGCCAGAAATCGATCTCGGGTCAGCTTGCTGGTCTGAACGTCATGGACAGAGACCAGATCCGTCACTAACCCGGCCTTTTTGAGCCGCACCAACTCATGGGCCAGCGCGTCGTTCTCCTCTCGGATGCGCGCCTCCACCTTCTCGCGGTAGCGCCGCGCATCCCCGGCCTCGCCGATGGCCGAGGCCATCGGCCCCCGCCGCATCGACTTGGTTTCCAAGTCGGGCGGCAAATCGACGGGGCCCGTCTCGACCTCGTCCGCCGGGACGTCGATGTCGAACATTCGTCTTTTCCGGCTCATGCCTCATCCTCCATCGCCTTCCATGCGGCCAGCACGGTTTCGCGAAATTCCTCGTAGGCCGCGTCGAACGTCCCCCGTGCCCGGCGCCACGTCTCGCGCGTCATGTCGCGGTAGTCGATCTCATAGACCGATGACAGGAAGCGCCCGGACTGCTCGACCGCACGGGTGTGTTCGATCGGATGTTCGGCCATCCGGTCGCCAAACACCTTCCCGAACGCGTCGCGCATCGCCCGATGCAGATCGTTCCCGGGCTCATAGCGGGTCAGCAGGAAACGAATGTCCAGGAACTGCTTCCCCATATCCGATTTCCCCGCGGGGAAATCGCCAAAACCCACCAGATCCTCCAACGCCTCGGACAACTGGCCGATAAACGATGTCGTGGAATCGTATTCCCAATACCCCGGGCCGGACGGGATGTAGAGCACATCCGCCGCGAACACCGCGTTCATGGATTGGTAACCGATGGCCGGCGGACAATCGAAAACCACGATGTCGTATCCGTCGCGGGGCAGGGCATCCAGCCAGCGACGCACCGCCGCGAAGAAGGACCAATCGGGCGAGAGATGGCGATATTGGGCCGAGGCGAATTCCACAAACGCCGCATTCGCGCATGACGGCACAAGGTCGATGGTCGACCAACAGGTCGGGCGGATGAAATCCGTCACCCGAAGATCGCCCAGCCCCGTTTCGGCGATGGAGGCGGGCAGCCGCCGCTGCGGCATCTGCCGCCCGGATTCGGCACCGCGCGACGCCGCGTTCATCCGCTCCGTTTCGTGGATCAGGTCCCGCGCCAGAATGCCCCAGACCGTGTGATCCTCGCTGACGTCGCTCAGCCCCATGGAATGGCTCAGCGTGGCCTGCGGGTCGAAATCGACGCAAAGCACGCGATACCCGTCGAGCGCGGCCGCATGGGCCAAATGCAGCGCGGTCGTCGATTTGCCCGCGCCCCCCTTGAAGTTCGCAACGGCGACCCGGATGGCCCGCTTGCCCGTCGGCCGTTCCGGCATCAACGACCGGCGATTGATCTTCATCTTGCGCCGCAGCACGTTCACCTCGTCCAGCGAAAACCAGCGCTGCCGTCCCTCTGGCTCCACCTCGCCCGAAGGCAGGGACGGGTCGGCCGCCAACCGACCCCGGAAGGTGTTCTGGTTCACCTTGAAAATCAGCTCCGACACCTCCCAGGACGAAAAGCGGCGCAGCACCTTTTCATGGGCGGGCGAGAAGGTCTGCTTGCGGATCCATCCCTGCATCTTGAGGGAAGAATCGCGCAGCGATTGCAGATCGCGATAGTCGAGCATGCCTGGCCTCAACGTTCTTTATCTCTGAAAACGGAAATACGCCGAATTTGACTTCTGCGCAAACAGTCGATTGAGTCCAACTGGCAGTGGGTCTTTCCCCGCGGGGAAAGGCTTCCTCAACCCGACGACGATCATCCAGCGATTCGGGCCAGACGCCTGATCGACACAGGATGATGGGGTGACACGCCATCGCCGACGCGATGGCTTGAGGGGACATCAACACGCTATGGGGGGACAGCCAGGATGTCCCTCTATACCTACCTCATACCGGATTCTTCGATTTCAGTTCGATCCAAAAGACGTCGGCAGGGCCACGGCTTGACAGAATCGAGAAATCCAACGCAAATCAGGACAACAGCCGGAAAAACGGTGAGCAGGCGAAGGGCAGGGGACCTCCATGGGTCGAGACCGCCAACACGAACTTGGATCCGGGATCCACAATCGTCGCGCTGTCGGGCGTGGCGCATCGGTCCTAAAATACGATATCTTGACCGCACTTGGCGCCCATGGCTGCGCCGGGGACAAACATCGCCAACGACTGGCTTTGCGGATGATTACGTTGCTGACGGCTCGGTACAATTGGCAGGACGACACGCTGACCACAGGGCAGCGAGAGATCGCATCGCTCTGGTCGGTGGACGAACGGACCGTTAAGCGCGAGATGGCCCGGCTGCGGGATCTGGGCTGGCTGATCCTGAAGCGGCCCGCCGCGCGGGGCAGGGTGGCGTGTTACGGATTGGGGCTGGACGCCATTTCGGCCCAGACCTGTCAGACTTGGCCCGCCGTTGGCCCCGATTATGTGGCTCGCATGGGCGCGGCCCCGCCCCAGCCGGAACCGGGCGCCACCATCGTGCCATTTCCGCAGCCGGGCGAAGGCGTCTGGGGGCGGATTGGTGAACGATTGCGGGCCGAGGACCCCGCGTTATTTGCGGCGTGGTTCGCGCCACTCATTTCGCTGGGGGATCGCGACGGCGTGCTGCGCCTGAAAGCGCCGAGCCGCTTCCACGCGAACTTCGTCCTGACCCATCATACCGCGCGGCTGAACGCCCATGCCCGGATGGACGGTTTGACCGTCGAGATCGGCGTGTGACAGGTTTGTTTGGACGACTGCGCCGGGGACAGCGGGCGATGCCGCCGCCGCGCCCGGACGGTTTGCTCTATGCCATTGGGGACGTCCATGGATGTGCGGACCTGCTCCGCAATGCACTGGCCTGGATCGCCGAGGACATGGCCGAGATCGGCGATGCCGCGACGATCGTTCTGCTGGGAGACTACATTGATCGCGGCGAACGGTCGGCCGAGGTCCTGGAGATTGTTCGTGCCCTGTCGGAGCGGCCGTCGGTCGTCGCGTTGAAGGGCAATCATGAGGCCATGATGGAAGCGTTCCTGGCCGATCCGGCAGGGCAGGGACCGCGATGGATCCGGGGCGGCGGGGCCCAGACCTTGGCCAATTTCGGCATATCGAACCTGACCAAGACCGACCCGCCCGCACAGTTCTCGGCGGCGGCCGAAGCGCTGCGCGCGGCGCTGCCTGACGGGTTGGAGGCTTGGCTAGAGACGCGGCCCGCTTGGTGGCGCAGCGGCAACCTGATCTGCGCCCATGCCGGCCTGGATCCGGCGCTGCCGCCGGAGGCGCAGACCGATGCCGTCGCGCTTTGGGGGCATCCGGCGTTTCTGCGGCGGCCACGGCAGGATGGTTGCTGGGTCGCCCATGGCCATTTCATCGTGGACACGGCGACAGCACGGGACGGGCGGATCGCCTTGGATACCGGGGCCTATGCGACAGGTCGGCTGGCGGTGGGGGCGTTCGGCCCTGATGCGGTGCGGTTGCGAGAGATCACACTGGCAGGCCGGGATTGGGACAGGGCTTTGCCGGGCGGCACTTCTGGGGTAGGATGAGCGTATTATTAGATCCCTCGAGGGCATTGGATGGCCCGCCGCGGAAGTTATTGATTTGAAACGTTTTGATTTCGGCGAAGATTCGGATCTTGCGCCTGCCGCCTTGCTTCCCGACCATGTTCTGCTGGTCGTGCCGACCTTGAATGAGGCCGCGCATATCGAAGCCTGTCTGACGTCGTTGTGGCGGGACGATTCTTTCGCCCAGTCGGTTCGGATCGCCGTGACGGATGGCGGCAGCACCGATGGCACGCGGGACATCGTCCGGGCCTTGGCCCGGACGCACCCCAATCTGATCCTGGTCGACAACCCGGCGCAGCTGCAATCGGCGGGCGTGAACGCCGCCGTGGCCGCAGTGGCCACGCCGGGGCATCAATTCCTGGTCCGCTGCGATGCCCATGCGATCTATCCCGACGGTTACGTTCGCCGGGTCGCCGAGGCAATGGCGGCTCGGCCCGAGGCGGCGTCGGTCGTGGGCGTCATGGATGCCCAGGGGGCGACGTGCTTTGCCCGTGCGGCAGCTTGGGTGGTGGACACGCCTCTGGGGTCGGGCGGATCGGCCCATCGCGGCGGCGCCCGGTCGGGCTGGGTCGACCACGGACATCATGCGGGCTTTCGGCTGGATTGGTTCAAACGGATCGGCGGCTATGACGGGAATTTTTCCCATAACGAGGATGCGGAGTACGACCATCGGCTGGCGCGCGCGGGGGGCCACGTCTGGTTGGAGGCCGGGTTGCGCACCGATTACCGAATGCGGCCCACGGCGCGGGGTCTGTTGCGGCAATACTGGAAATACGGGCGCGGGCGCGCGCGGACGGTGCTGAAGCACCGGATGCGGCCGCGGCCGCGGCAGGTGATCCCGGCGGCGAACCTGGTCGCGCTGATCGCGGCCTTGGCGCTCGCGACGGTCTGGCCCTGGGCGCTGATCGTGCCGGGCGCCTATTTGGCGATGCTGACCTCGGTATCCGTTGTGGCAGCCGCGCGAATGGGCCGCCTCTGCGGCCTGTGGGCGGGTGTCGCGCTGGCGATCATGCACAATGGCTGGGGCGCCGGGTTCCTGCGTCAGATTTTGGCGGGGCGGCCATGATCCGGGTCGCGGTGGTGATGTGCACGTTCCGGCGGCCGGATGTCGGCGCGACGCTGCAATCGCTGCGGGCGCAGATCTTGCCCGACGATGTCGCATTGGAGGTGATCGTCGCCGACAATGACGACATGCCGTCTGGCGCGCCGGCCGTGCTGGCGGGGCAGGGGGCGCTGAGGCTGCGTTATGTGCATGCGCCTGCGCGCAATATCTCGATCGCGCGGAATGCGGGTCTGGCGGCGGCGGGGCGCGCTGATTGGATCGCCTTCATCGACGACGATGAGGTGGCCGCGCCCGATTGGCTGGCCCAGCTTCTGGCCCGGGCCGACGAGACCGGGGCCGACGCGGTTTTCGGGCCCGCCATTGCCGAATACGGGGCCGATGCACCGGACTGGATTCGCACGGCGGATCTGCATTCAAACCGGCCCCGGCGACGGGGGGGCGAGGTGTTGACGGGCCATACCTGCAACGCGTTGCTGCGCTGGCGGGGCACGCCCTGGTGGGATCACCGCTTCGATCTGGCCCGGGGGCGGTCGGGGGGCGAGGATACGGCCTTCTTTTTCGACCTGCACCGGATGGGCGCGCGGTTCGAGACCTGCGACCAAGCCGAGGTCCGCGAAGCGGTGCCGCCCCAGCGGCTGTCGCTGGGTTGGCTGGCGCGTCGGCGGTTCCGGTCGGGGCAGAGCTATGCGGCGTCGGAAACGGATGCCGCGGGGCGCCTGCGGCTGGCGGCGCGCGCGGCCGGAAAGGCCGCCATCTGCGGAGCCGGGGCGGGGGCGACGGTACTGTCGAAAGGGCGGCGGAATTTCTGGCTGTTGCGCGGCGCGCTGCATCTGGGCGTGATCGCCGGCTGCCTGAAGCTGCGGCAGCCGGAGCTTTATGGCGGTCAACGCTCGGGGTAGAGCCGTTCGGCCATGGCGGGCAGATGGGCGCTGCCATCGGCCCGTTCGCCGATATTGAACAGATCTGCGGCGAAGACCTTGTCGCCCTGGCCGATCAGCTTGCGGATCAAGACGTATGAGCGGCCGTCATAGACACCGATCTCGGCACCGCCACCGCCAAGACCGGCACCATTCTGATATTCCAGGACGGTCTGGAACGACGGCGCGTCACAAGGGTTCATTTAGCCTTGAATACGGCTCATCTCGCGGAAGATGTAATGGCGGCTCATGGCGCGGTCCTCGGGTCCGGGGCGTTCAATAATAAGAGAAAATCATGTTGGGCGGGGCGAATGACATCACCGCGCAGGTGGGCGGGGCGCCGGCGCGATCCAACGTGCGGCGGCCGGTGCGCACATCGTCTTCGGAGGTCCCATAGGGCAGCATCATCACCACTTGGTCCGACAAGCGGGCGGCTGGCAAAGCATCTGCGACAGGAAGCAGCGGCGCCGTGTCGATGATGATGACGTCGAAGCGGCGCTTGAGATCGTCGATGACCTCGCTCAGGCGGCGCGACAGCAAGGCGCCCGACGGATCGGAATCGTCGATCCGTGTGGTCAGCACGAAGAGATCGGTCGCCCGATCTTGTTGTAGGGCGCCCGAAAGGGTGGCATTGCCGTTCATCACGTCGACCAGATCGGGTGAGGTGGGCAGGCGCAGGGTTTTGGCCACGTTGCCCCGCCGCTGATCGGCGTCGATGATCACGCAAGACAGGCCCATCTTGGCCAGCAATCGGCCCATATTGATCGAGGTGGTCGTCTTGCCGGCGCCGGGCCGGGTCGACACGAAGGATACGACGGTGCCGACGGTTTGGCCGGTGCTGAGCAAGAGCTGGCTGCGCAGTGTGCGCAAGCTTTCGGCCAGCGGGGATTTCGGCTTGTTCATGGCCACGGCCAGCGGATCCTGGCGGCGCAGACCGCGTGGGATTCGGGGCATCAGCACCAGATCGGCGCCGCGCATCAGCGGCTGTAACCGGTCGAGCGTGCGCAAGCGGCTGTCGGTGAAGGCGTGCAGGAAGGCCAGCGCCAGGCCCAGGAAGCCGCCCGCCACGCCACCGAGCGCCACCGTCAGCTTCTTGTTGGGCGCGATGGGCTCGGGGGGAGGCACGGCATAGTCGATGACCTGGGCGTCGCTTTCCTGAAGATCGCCAGATTCGCGGGTTTCGTTGAAGCGGTCCAGGAACGAGCGGTAGACCATGCGGGCCGCGTCCTGTTCGCGCTGCAACTGGGTCAGCGTCACTTCCCGCTGGGCCTGTTCGATGGCGCGTTCTTCCAACGCGATCATCTGATTGGCCAGCGCGAGACGTCCCGCATCCGACAGTTCGACCGTCTTGGCCTTGTCGTCGCGCAGCCGCAAGACTTCCTGAGTCAGCGTGTTTTCAACACGGCCAATTTCTTCGCGCGCCTCGGAGAGTTGGGGAATGTCGGGGCCGAATTGGACCCGGAGCCGATCGGCGCGGCGGCGCAGATCAGCCAGTTCCTGGCGCAGCCCGTCGATGATCGGTGACGCGAAGAGACCGGCTGTGGCCACGGCGCCCTGATCGGCGATCAGGCGGTTAAGCCCGTCCAGTTCGGCCTTCAGTTCGGAATGGCGCACGGTCGCTTCGCTGAGGCGGGCGGCCAGATCGCCGAGGCGCTGATCCAATTGCTGGCGGCTGCCGAAGCCTTCCGACAGACTTTCGGTGCGGAAGTCGATGGTGGCGCGCTCAGACGCTTCCAGGCGATCCCGCATCTCGTTCAGGCGGGTTTCGAGCCCGGACGTGACGCGGCCGACAAGCTCGAATTGGCGGTCGACTTGGTCTTCCAGGTAGATGTCGATCAAGACATTGGGCACCGCTGCCGCCAGAAGGCGATCGGTGGAGGTGTAGCGGATCGACAGGACGTTGGAGCGACCGACCTGGCTAACCCGCAGGTCGCGGCGCAGCTGTTTGACGTAATCCGTCTGATCGCCCAGGGCTGTGCGACCTGTCATGGCGGCGCTTTGGATCGGCGTCGGGTTGCTGCCGAAATCCGGTGGCCCCCCCGCCTCTTCGGAGATTTCCATGCCGAGCGCGACCTTCAAGATGTCGACGGCGCCGTCGGCGGCCCGGACGATGATGTTCGGCTCGGGCTCGGGCGGGCGCAGATCGGCGTTGAATTCGGGATGGCCGTCTAGATCAAGCTCTTGGGTGACTGCCGATAGAATGCGGCCCGAAGTGATGATGGCGATCTCGCCCGAGATGGCGGCTTCGTCCAGGCGCAGGTCCTCGAAGAGGGCGCCCATGGTGTCGTCGATCCGACTTTTCTGGCCCAACAGCATTTGGGCGCCGGACTGATAGATGGGGGTAACCTGCAAGACCAGGATGGCAGCGATCAGCGCCCCTAGGAAGCCAAGGCCGCCGATCAGCCACCAGCCGCGGCGAATGATCGAGAAGATCCGACCGAAATCCAGGACGATATCCTGCGACCCCCCCTCGATCTCGACGGGTTGGGCATTGCTGAGTGCGATGCGCCGACGGTCGTTCATGGGCTGACATTCTCCACGGGTTTGGACGGCTCAGCGTCGGCCGCCGGGGGTAGGAGCCCCATCGAACGATAGGCGGCGATGATGTCCCGCACTTCGGCTGCGAAGTCTTGGGCCGGCTCGAAGCCCAGCATGCGCTGCGCCTTGGAGATGTCGTAGGCGCGGTGCTTGATAAAGAACGCCACGCGGCGCCGGAACAGGGGCGGCTCGATCCCGAAGGGTTTGCAGACGATTTCGGTCAGGTGGGCCAGGGCCATGACCGGGCCGACGGGCAGATGCAGGCGGGGTTGGGGCACGCCCAGCTGGGCCGCGATTTCCCGCGCGTTTTCGGTCAGCGTCTGATAGCGGCGGCCCCCGATCAAGAACGCCTCGGCGTTGATATGATCGGCCTCCATGGCGAGTTGGAAGGCCCGGGCCAGGTCGCGCACGTCGATCCAATGGGTCAGCGCCTGACCTCGGCCGACATAGAAAAAGCGGCGCTTGGCAATCATGCGGAAGAGCTTGAGCGTCCGTGTATCTCCGGGGCCGTAGATCATTGTTGGCCGCAGGACCGCGCCGCGCACGCTGCCATCGCGGAAATAGGCCATGGCGATCTTTTCGCCTTCGGCTTTGGTCACTTGGTAGATGTCGCCCGGATCGAAGGGATAATCTTCGTCCGCGGGCGGGTGTTCGATATGACTGTGGACGCCGTTGGTCGAGCAATGGATGACGCGCGGCACACCTTCGGCAATGGCCGCATCCAGGATGTGGCGCACGCCTTCGGCGTTGACGGCATAGAACGTTTCGTCGGGGATGCCGGCCTGCCGAAACAGCGCGGCGATGTGGTAGATGCCGGCGACGCCGCGCACGGCATCGCGCAACGTTTCGGGCTTTTCCAGATCGCCGATCACCACTTCGTCGGCGATGCGGCGCAGATCGTCCGCCTGGCTGCGGCTGCGGACCATGGCGCGCACGCGGATACCTTGGGCCTTGAGATGGCGCAGCATGTGGCCGCCGACAAAACCGGCGGCGCCGGTCACGAGATATGTATCATGTGACATCGGCTTACCCCGCCACGTCGCGGCGCGGGGCCTCGGGGGCCACGGCGTCCGGGCGATCGCCGGAGGAGATGACCTCGGCCACCTCGTATTGCTTGAGGCGACGCGCGTTTGAGAAGACGATGATTTCACCCACCAGGCCGATGGCGATGATCTGGATACCCAGCACCACCATCATGACGGCAAAGATCAGGGCGGGCCGATCGGCCAGGGCGGTGTCGCCCAGCAGGCGGCGGGCGACCAGCCAAGCCGTCGAGATGGCACCGATCAGGAAGACCGGCAGGCCGATGGCGCCGAAAAACCGCAGAGGGCGCCGCAGGAAGGTGAGGACGACATAAAGCGTCAGGGCGTCGAAGAGGGCCCGCATGTGGCCCAACGGCTTGAAAACGTAGGGCGCTTCGCTGGTCTGGTCGGCGGGGGCAGGGCGGGTCGCCACCTCGGTCACGTGATGGCCGCGCTGCGCGGCAATCACGGGCAGGAAGTGTTGGCGCACACCGAAGGCGGCCACGTCGTCGAGCGTGTCACGGCGCACCAGATGGACGCGGCAGAACGGATCCGCGGGTGCCTGACCAAACAGCCGATGCAGCAGGCGGCCGAACAGGCCGCGCCGCAGGGATTGCAGCTTGCTGTTTTCGCCATCGGATCGGACGGCCGAGACCATGTCGTGGTCGCCCAGGGCGTCGATCAGGTTCGGCAGGTCGTTCAGGTCGATCTGGGGCCAACCGGGCAGGATCAGGATGCGGTTGCCCGACGTGCGGCGGGCGGCGGTGGCCAGGGCGGCGTCCTCGCCTGTCCAGGGCCGCTGACCGATGACGGTCAGTTCGGGCCAGGTGTCGGCCAGCGCCGTTAAGTCCCCGACCTGCGCCTTGCGGGCGCCGTCGACGATTACGAGGACCTCGTAGGTCAGCCCCAGCTTGTCGAGTGCCGCGCGGCAGCGCGTGGCGGTGGTGGTCACGCCGCCTTTTGCTTCGGTGGCGATAACCACCGAGAGGTCGGGGCGTCGGGTGGCTGTTTCCATTAAATGTATCTTGGTCATGGGACTCTCGAACATCGTGAATCGTGAAAGGGGTTAGCCGGGCGAGCGCCGAGCGATGGTTTGGAAAATGGCGCCGGTGACGAGACCGAGCAGCAGAAGGAACGCCGCCATCGAGAAGAGCAAACCAGCGATGGTCATCGGGACGACCAAGCTGGCCGCGCCCTGCATGGACAGCAGGGTCGCGACGGCCAAAACAATGGCGACAGCCGCGATGCCGGTGAAGCGAGAGAGCGGATGGCGCGCGAAGACGAGCAGTGTCTTGATGACCATAAGGTCGAGCAACACTTTGAAGATCCGGGACAAACCATATTTCGATTCGCCGAATTGCCTGGCGTGGTGGCGCACGCCGACTTCGGCCACGCGGGCGCCCATGGGAATGGCCATGGCCGGGATGAAGCGGTGCATGTCGGAATAGAGCGGCACGCGGCGGATCACCTCGGCGCGGTAAACCTTAAGCGAGCAGCCATTGTCGCGGATCGGCAGGCCGGTGACCTTGCCGATCAGCCAATTGGCCATAATCGACGGCAGTTTGCGGGTCAGGAACTTGTCCTGCCGCTTGACCCGCCAGCCGACCACGAGATCGTTTTCTTCGGCGAGCTTGTCGATCATCATCGGGATGTCGGCCGGATCGTTCTGTAGGTCGCCGTCCATCGTGACGATGTAGCGGCCGCGCGCATGATCCAGACCGGCCTGCATGGCCGATGTCTGCCCGAAATTGCGCCGGAAGCGGACGACCACGACACGGGGGTCGCGGGCCGCGATCTCGCGCAGGCGGGGAATCGTTGCGTCGCGGCTGCCATCGTCGACGAGAACGATTTCGTAAGAGCGGCCCGTCGGTTCCAACGCGGCCGTGATCGCGTCGTACAGCGGGCCGACGCTTTCATCCTCGTTGAAAATAGGGACACAGACCGAGATTTCGGGCAGGTCGGATCGCGTGGCATTCATTCGGAGATGTCGGCCGCGAAAGCGACCGTCCCTGGCAATGACTTCAGATAAAAACGTTCAATATATTTTGGACCCTACCACAGGTTGGCGGTGATCCGGCAAGCTTTATCCATATTTGTGGGAACATCCGGAAACGATCCGGCCCGGTTCGCCCGAAAAAGCTCAGTTCGAGGCCGGGACCGCCCGCACGGTCAGCACATCGAGCGGGCGTAACGGGGCCGAATCATCCAAATCGAGTCGCGCCGCGTCGCCGTCGCGTACCACACTGAATTCCAGGCGAGTCTGGGCGATGTCGTCCTGACCGTCCATGGCGGCTTGGGACAGGGTGAGCATGCTGCGGGTCGTTGCTTCGCGGGCATCGAGTTGCAGAAGCTCCGAATCGGTGGCGAGGAGTTCTTGCAACACCTGAACCCGTCGCGCGGCTTCGATTTCGCCCGCGTCGCGATCCAATTCCGAAAGCTGCTGGCGCGCCCTGAAGATTCCCGTCTCGGTGTCCAACTCGCGCGCCTCCAGGTCGATCAGGGTCCCTTGCAGCGTCAGAAGCGCGGGGGAGCGGGCCAGCCCCCGTTCGCGCAGGACTTCGAGATTTCCCAGCGATTCCCGGACCAGGGCCAGTTGGCGCGTGATGCCGACGCGCTTGCCTTCCAGTGCCAGGATTTCGGTGCCTAGAAGATCGCGGGTCTCGTCGATGGAGGCGAGCGCCCGGCGGAGCTGATCCTGGCGGCCGATGAACAGGTCGCGCTCGCGCTCGAACAGGGCCGTCGCGGCGGCGGCGCCGCCGGGATGGGGAGGCAGGTCGGGCTGGTCGAAGGCGGTTCGGTCGGCCATCTCGGCGTGGAGCCGGGCCGCGCGCATGCGTTCCCGCGCCTGATCCAGGCCGACTTCGCGCAAGGTGCCCAAGGCCCGGATGACCGCCGCACCGTTTGTACCGTCGTCGCGGTAGATGCCGCCCGCCAGGGCGAGGGCCTGGAGCGGGGTGAGACCCGGCTCGTAATCATAGCGGCCCGGGCGGGTCACATCGCCCAAGACGAAGATCGGTCGGTATTCCGCCATTTCGAGCATGGCTGCCGGCGGCTCGGACAGGCCGAGACGGATGCGGTATGAATCGCTGACCAAGTCCGCGAGGAGCGGCAGCGGTTTGTCCAGCGCCACGATCGGGGGCAACAGCGGCAACATCAGAGTGCCGTCGGCGGCAACCGTATAGGTTCCGCCCAAAGCGTCGTAGGATTGAAATTGAAGGTCGAGCGTGTTCCAGGCCAAGACGCGCATCGCGACCCGATCCCCGGGCCGGAGGCGATCCATGTCTTGGGCGGCGTCTTGGGCGGCGGCTGAAACCGGCAGCAGGGTGCCAATAGCGATCAGAAGCACAAGGCCGATCACATGGTGTAGCATCGGGGGAATTGCGCCGCGCCGCGCCCCGTGCATGGTCGTCTCATAAGTTCTCATCCGACCGGACAGCATCAGTCTATGCCTTCAATAACTGCCATCATCCCGACCTATAATCGCGCTGGCTACCTAAAAGAGGCACTCGACGCGCTCGGGCGGCAGACCCGTCCAATCGACGAAATAATCGTTTGGGATGATGGGTCTACAGATGGGACGATAGACGTCGTTCGGGCTTGGGGCAAGGGTGTGCGCTATTTTCGGTCCGAGAACGGCGGTAAATCCCGGGCGCTGAACGCTGCAATGGGGCAGGCGACGGGGGATTGTGTCTGGATCTGCGACGATGACGACCTGGCGCTTCCGCAGGCGGCTGAGACCTTGAGCGCGATGTTGGAGGCGGACCCGGCGATTGGTGTGGCTGGCGGCGGCTATCGGCGATTTCGGGACGGGCCGGAGGGCCGGGTCGAGCAGGGGCCGGGCTATTGGCCGGACCTGAATGTCGGGTCGCCGATTCGGCATTTGCTGGAAGATATCTTCTTATTTCAGAATGCAACTTTGGTGCGGCGCAGTTTGTACGACCGGGTCGGACCGTTCCGGGAGGATCTGGCTCGGTCGATTGATTACGACATGGTGGTACGCCTCGGTCTGGCCGCGCCGATGTGCCTGACGGAAACGGCCGTGTTTCTGCAACGCAAGCATGACGGCGATCGGGGCCCGGCGGCGGCACGGCATGCCGCATCCCGGTCGGATGATGTTTGGAAGGCGGCCGATCGAGCCGTCTTCGCGCCGTTTCGGCGAGGCATCCCGCTCGACTTCTACGGGGCCTTCTTCGAGACGGCGGAGCCTGATTTGGCGCGGCGGGCGGCCCTGTTGCAGCGCGGCTGCATCGCGGCGCGACGCACGGATTGGGCGGCGGCGGCCGCCGATCTGGAAGCCGCCGCAGCGGTTCTGCCCGAGATGTCCCTGAGCGATGTGGAGCGCGGCATTCTGCGGCGGATGGCAGGCGGCAAGCACGGTATCGACGAGGCGCTGGCCGATGATATGCCGCGTCGTCTGATTGGGCTGGGACAGCGGGGTGGGGCGGGGGCCGAAATCGCGCGGGGCTTGGCGAGGGGTCTGCACTGGCGCGTCAAAGCGGCGGTGCGGGATGGGCGTTGGCGGGATGGCGCCCGGATCTCGCGCCTGACCGCCCGGCTTTCGATGGTGCGCGGGGGCGGCACGGGCTTGGTTCCGCCCAAGCTGGAAGAACGCCGCGCCCTTCCGGCCGCGGCATATTCCGATGTTGTGCCGATCGGCTGATCCCCGGCGGACCGGGGATCGCTCTGTCGATCAGAGGAAGTCCAGCGCGCCGGCGTCGGACAGGGCGTCGACGGTCAGGCTCCGGCCATTTCGGATGATCGCGACATCGACCCAGTCCGAGCCGGAGCCGGTTTCGTCGATTTGAAGGATGCCGAGGGTCCCCGACTTTTCGATCCGCAGCCAATCCGACAAGTCGGATGTGGCGGTGACGGCCCAATCCATATCGAAAGCGAAGCGGTCGCCTTCGGCTAGAACGAAGTCTTTGACGTCGTCCCGCTGACCGTCGATCGAGGCGTCGTTAAAGACAAACGTATCGGCGCCACCCTGTCCGTAGAGCTTGTTGGAGCCCGCACCACCGATCAATGTATCGCCGCCGCCGCGGCCGAACAGCGTATCTGAGGCCGTTCCGCCCGCGAGGATATCACTGTTGCCGCTGCCCCTCAGGGTGACGGGAAGATCGACGGCTGGGTCGGGGTCGACCGGATCGGGCCGCGGGGCCTTCGGATGATCCGTCGGCGGCGTCGGGGTGGGTGCAGGGGCCGGGTCTGGTACGGGAACCGGGTCGGGTACCGGAGTGGGTTCCGGCGCGGGTGTTGGTTCCGGTGTCGGCTCGGACGTCTCGGTTGTTATCTGGAGGGCGCTGTTCTGCTGCAATTCCTCGATCGTCAAATCGCGACCGTTGCGTATGATTGCCAGGTCTTGGAAATTGGTTCCGCTGCCGGTCAGATCGACTTCCAGCACGCCGAGCGTCCCTTCCTTGCTGATCCGCAACCATTGGCCGAGGTCGACCTCCGACAGTGTCGACGGGATATCCGTCAGCCGGAAAACGTCGCCATCAACCAACGAGAAATCCTTGACGTCCTTTCGATCACCATCACCGGCTAAGGCAAGGGCGAACTGAAAGATGTCAGCCCCTGCACCGCCGGTCATCCGGTCGCTGCCCACATCGGCCACAAGGATATCCGAACCGTCGCGACCATAGAGCGCGTCATCGCCGCCACCCCCGGTGATGACATCTGCTGTGTCGGTGCCACGCAGCACATCGTCGCCGTCCGTATAGGCCAGCGTGTAATTCATGTCGGGCGCTGGCGTTGGAACCGGAGCCGGAGCGGGCGTTGGTGCTGGCGCCGGGGCTGGCGTTGGAACCGGAGCCGGAGCGGGCGCTGGCGCTGGCGTTGGAGCCGGAGCAGGCGCTGGCGTTGGTGCAGGAGCCGGCGTTGGTGCTGGCGCTGGCGTTGGCGTTGGCGCCGGAGCCGGGGCAGGCGCTGGCGTTGGAGTCGGATCGGGCGTTGGCGTTGGTGCCGGAGCCGGATCGGGGGCAGGAGTCGGATCAGGTGCGGGAGCTGGCTCCGGTGCGGGGCTCGGCCCGCCTGAGACGGGCTGCGGTCCACCAAGATCGTCTGGGAATCCGTAATCGAAGCTCTGATTGCCGATCCCAGGATTGGGATATTCATCGAGTTGGAACGACCGAAGCTTTGCCTCATCGAGGCCCACCACATTGATCTCGATCACCACAGGATGCTGTTCGGCCGTCAGGCGGTCGGTGATCCAGTTAACGACCGGGACGACCCAACTGCCATCGGCTTTCTGATAGGTTCCGTGCAGTTCGAGGAATTCATCCGTCTCGAACTCGATCTGCCGATCCCCGGAAGTGCCACCAAACCGAAGCTTGATGCCGTCGAATTCCTTCGAGCCCGTATTGCCCGACAGGGTCTTGGCGACCAAGTATTCGTTGAACGTGCGGGCGCCGACGGAATCGTAGATCGTGCCTTTGATATTTAGAGACGCATCGCCTCGGCCGATGGTCAGATCCGCGCCAGGGTCGGCAACGAAGGTGACGCGGTCGACGGGCGTCAGGGTCGAGCTGTCGACGATGGTCGGGCGGGGATTTTCGTAGTCGATGCCGTATTCGGTGCGGTAATAATTGATCAGCTCCTGCCGGAGGGAGGCGCTGGTCACGTTTTTCATCAGGTCTTCGGTGCGGATCTCGGTGCGGACATTGATGAAGTCGACGTCGATCAGGAAAGATTCGTGGTTCACGCCGAAGGATCGATAGCCCGTCCCGAAGTCGCGGAACTCGACGTCGTTGAAGACCACGGCCGAGGTTTTGCGGTCGACGCGGAAGCCTTCGCCCGTGCCCTGGAAGGTGGAGTTGATGAATTCGTAGTTCGATGAGTAGTTCTTCAGCCAGATACCGTTATCGCCGCCCCAGACGGTGAAATCCTCGATCACGGACATGGTGTCCGTGTCGTCGGAGAATTGGCGATGATAGACGCGGAACGCCTCGGTCGAGCCGATGACCTGGTTTCCGACGAAGTCTTCGATCGGCGGTTCTTCGTGGTCGATGGCCACATCGAAGGGAGATGGGTCGAATTTGAGCTGCTCACGCTCGAACATCTTGCGGTGGGCGCCGTCGACCGGGGCGCCGCTTCGACCTTCGTCGGCGGCGAAGTCTTCGCGCCCCGAGAAGTTCCAGCCGAGCTTGGAATTGGCCGCGATGTTGTCTTGCTGGACGATAACCCGGGACTGATTTTCATAGGCTGCGCCGTGATCGCCGAGACCGTTCTTGTTGTCCTGTTTGTAACCGGTGGTGCTGGTTACCAGGTTGCCGATCCAGGCGCCGGTCTCGTCCCCGGTTTCGGACACGATGCCCGCGCCGGTAATGCCATAGACGATATTGTCGTTGATCATCGCGTGGGACGAATGCTGGACGATGCCCCAGCCCGGGCCGCCCGAGACGGCATTGCCCGCCAGGATCGACGTGGGTGCGTCGGGTCCGGTGCCGACCAAATGGAGGTGCAGCGGATAGCGCCCCTCGGGATTCGAGCCGGTAATATCCTCGGTCCGGTCGGTGCGACCAAGGCCGTCGAACGCGGCGAAACGGACCCAATTGGCGTATTCGCCGGCGGCCTCTTCGACGGCGTTGTGCATCATCACGTGCCCGCGCATGCCGTCGGGGTTTTCGGAACTGAACGTGATGTTGCGAGACATGTTGCCGACATAGGTCTCGACATCCAGCCCCGCCGGGGTGGTGTGGTCATAAGTGAGGCCGCCATCGAAGGTGATGGTGTTGCCGTTGATCGCCGTGACAGTGCGGAATTCGTCCTGGGTCTGAAGGACGCCATAATCGTCTTCGCCCACATATTGCGTGCCGACGATCAAAAGCTGGTCACCGACGGACCAGTTATCGGTATTGCCCTCAACGGTAATCGAGGTGTCGCCTGCGCGGGCCTCTTGGGTCAGCGTCAGGTAGCTTTCTTTCTGGGCGCCCTCGATCTCGACCACGCCATGGGCGACTAGGCCATTGCCCAACTTGGCATTGTCCGCGCTGTCGAACGGGGTGTCGCGGAAGACGATATCCGCTTCAATTCCGGCGGGCATCGGGTTGTCTCGGGTGCCGATTTCCAGCCGCGAGCCCGGCATGGTGAGGATCGTCTCGATCCGCATTTCCGTATCGTGGGCGCGGGTCCAGGATAGCGATCCTTCGACCCGGAGCGTGTCGAAATCCGGAGAGTTGCGAACGTCGTAGACGACGGAAACGTTGCTTGGGATGCGGATCATCGCATCGTCGCCAGGAACAGTGCCACCCTGCCACGTGGACGGGTCTGACCAATCCCCGTTGCGAACCGCCACATGGGTTGCCGATGCAGGATCGAAAAGCGCGTTTGTATCGTGCAAGTGGGCGTGCATATGCATCCCACCCATGCCTGCGTGCATGTCACCCATGCCCGAGTGCATGTCCATTCCGTGCATGCCGCCGTGCATGTTGTCCATTTGGCTGTCGCTCATGTTCATCCGTGTTCTCGTGCCCTTGTTTCCTGGCGAGACGATCCCTGCACATCGCGGCGGCGCCGTTGCGACGACCTGCGACATGCGGTGAACCGGAGTTCTGCCGTCCAAATCGGCGCACGAAACCAGCCGGTCGAGTGAAGACCGGTTGCTCGTTAGCTGTGCCTGACTGGATGACCGAAACTTGTTACTGAGCCCTTAATGGGCGCCGCTTCAAACTCGGTACATGAGGCTCCTGTCCATTGCCCTCGGGCTGCCCGCGATCTCTTGCTTAGTGTTAACTGCCACTTTCCATTCGCTACAAAGATGACCGGCGCACAACAATCCTCCGCCGTACAAGTTGACCGCTAATCGAGAAAATGGGCAGGAATACGCCAGAAGCGTGATTCCCGTGAGTGAATTTCGGCACAAGTCGGGCATGCCCTCGCGTCAGCGGCGTTTCGCCCGGCTTGCCAATTCCCGATGGGCAATTAACGCCCCCATCCAGAAAATCATGTGGAAGAGCACGAAGGGTTTCAGGAAGTCGGACTCGGTCAGGGTCCGAACGACGACCACCAGCATATGCGAGAAGAAGTAGATCAGCGGGAACGTTCCTAGCGTCGCCGCCGCCTTGGTGACTTTGACGATCCCCCAGACCAACGCAGCGCTGGCCAGAGCAAGGCCGATCAGCCCTTGGTGGACGGCGATTTCATATAGGCTGTTATGGAAGTTGAAGGCGTCGTTGGGGAACTTGTAAAACTCGAAATAGATCTTCTGAACGAGCGGCGACGCATGGTACTGCCAGAAGCCCCCGGCCCCCACACCGAGCACCGGATTTTCCGCGATCTGCTCCTCGGCATAGTCCCAGAGGACCGTCCGTCCGGTCAGGGTGGTGTCCTTCCCGAAGCTCTCCAAAACGAGGCTAATCGGGTCCAATGTCATCATCGGCAGGATTACGCTTCCAAGTCCGGCCAGGGCCGCCAAGAAGAAGAAGGCGAGGCACAGACGGCTGGCGCGGAACAATCCGCCCCTCAGAATGACGGCCCCGGTCATAAGAATGCCAGAGGAGGCGAGGATCAGCAAAACGGCCGTCGCTGATTCGCTGACCACGGCCATGACGGCCGCGATTCCCGCCAACCCGGTCGCCGCCACCCGGATCCAGCGGCGCGCGTTCGGGTCGAGCATCGTGCCGAAGGCCACGATCCAGAGCACGACCATGTTCTTGCCCATGGTGTTCTTCTGCTCGAAGATGCCCCGACCCAGATCGCCGGTGCCGAAGGCGTAGACGATGTTGATGACCCCGATCACACCCGTCGCCAGCAGAACCGCATGCATCAATTGCCGACCCGAGAGGCTGGCGGCGACCTGGAAACAAATCAGAAGTGTCAGGAACAAGTAGACGGCGTGTTTCAGGGCCTCGACGGGCACCGCCGCCCAGGTGACCGAGAGCAGGCACCAGACGGGAAACATCAAAATGACCCAACTGCGGGCGATCAGCGGGAGGATGATCTGCTGATCCCGCCAGATCGAATAGGCGTAATAGAGCGCCAAGGGGTAGAGCAGCAATTCGTCGCCGCGGAACTGCACGAAGGTCACGCCCAGCCAGAGCGACAGAACCAGGAAGTCCCGGCGCTGCGGCGAGATGCGCAGCGCGAAACCCGAGGGCCGCTCGTAGGTGACATGACTCATCTGGCTGTCCTTTCCCTGGGCATCAGATACTGGGCTGGGCCTGGTTTCCAGCCCTTTAACGCCCCGCGGTGATTGACCTGTGGCCCGCAAGGGGCAGTATGGCGCGACTGCCGGGCCGACCTGTTGCCCGGACGAAGGGGACGGAACAGCATGGCTGCACGGACAGCGATAGATGGGCATGTGCACATCTATCCCGGCATGAATGTGGCGGTGCTTCTGGACGCGGCGGCGAACAATCTGTCCCGTTTGGCGCCGGGGGCCGATCTTTGCCTCTTGCTGACGGAGACGGCGCAGGATGACGGGTTCGGAGAGCTTGCCAGCGGCACGCTTCGGGCCGAGCTTTGGCGGGCCGAGCACCATGCCGACGACGATGCCGCCTTGTCGATGCGGGCGCCGGACGGACGGCGCGTGACGCTGGTGGCGGGTCGACAGATCGTGACGTCGGAGCGGCTGGAGGTGCTGGCGCTGGCCACGCGGGCGCGGCCAGATGACGGGCGCCCCATCAACGATGTGTTGGCGGACTTGGTTGAGGCCGGGATCCCGGCTGTCCTGCCATGGGGTCTGGGCAAGTGGACGGGTGTGCGGCGCCAGGTCCTGCACCGGGCGCTAGAGCGATGGCAGGGAACGGTTTTGTTGGGGGACAACGCCGGTCGGCCCTTGGGTTGGCGGCGCCCGGCGATCTTCGACCGCTGCCCCGTTCTACCGGGCACCGATCCCTTACCGTTGGACGGGCGCGAGGCCGATGTGGGCCGCTACGGCTTCGTTTTGCCGGGTGGGTTGTCGCTGGAACGGCCCGCCACGGACTTGGCCGATCGCCTGCGCGCCTTGCGGGCCCAACCCGAGATCATCGGGCAGCGGTTGCGTCCGCTGCGTGTCGCGGCCGACCAGGTGGCGTTGCGGCGATGAAACGGTCCACGTTACGCGACCTGGCGACTGATCCCGTGGACGTCCTGGTGATCGGCGGTGGGATCTATGGTCTGATGACTGCGCGGGACGCGGCGCTGCGCGGGCTGAGAACGGTCCTGATCGAACGGGATGATTTCGGGGGTGGGGCGTCCCACAACTCGCTCAAGATCATGCATGGTGGCATTCGCTATATCCAGCATCTGGATATCGGGCGTCTCCGGGCTTCGGCGCGAGAGCAGGCCTTTTGGCACCGTGCCGCCCCGGATTTGATCCGACCGCTTGCGTTTCTGATCCCGCTCTTCGGGCATGGGGTGAAGGGACCCGAGGCGTTTTTGGCGGCGGCGACGCTTTACCGCCTGGCCTCGACGGGTCTGCGGGGGCGGGACTATGGGGGCGCAGGTATCGTTGGGCCCGCCGAGGCGCGGCGGCGGATGGGCGATCTGGCGCCCGACGGGCTAACCGGCGGCGGCGTCTGGCGGGACGGTCAGATCCTGGATGCGAACCGGCTGCATCTGGCGTGCCTCAGAGGCGCGGTCGAGGCGGGCGCGCGGGCCGCGAACCACATGGAGGCGGTCGCCCTGCGGCGGGGCGGGTCGGGTGTGACCGGCGCCCTGGTGCGCGACCGGTTGGACGGGCACGAGGCCGAATTGACCGCTCGCGTCACCATTTCCTGCACGGGGGCGGCGGCCCGGGACTTGGCTGGCGGCGCGGGGCAGGCCTGGCCCGGTTTCGCGCGGGCGACCAACGTCGTGGTCGACCGTCCGGCCGATGCCGCGGCCTTCGGTATCGTCAGTCGCGACAGGTCCGACGCGGCGGTCGATCGGGGCGGGCGCATGTATTTCCTAACGCCCTGGCAGGGACGGACCATCATAGGCACCCATGAGATTCCGGCGTCCGATGGCCTGGCCCGCGACGAGGGGGACGTGACTCCGTTTCTGCGGGAGATCGAGATCGCCTGCCCGGCGCTGGCCCTGCGCGCAGAGGATGTCCTGTGGACCTATCAGGGCCTCATCCCGGCGGATGTGGATGATGGGCGGGGGGGCGTGCGGCGGCATACAAGGGGATCGCTGATCGACCATTCGGCTTTGGACGGCCTGCGCGGGCTGATCAGCGTGATGGGGGTGAAATACACCACGGCGCGCCTGATCGCCGCGCGCGCCGTGGATGCGGCCGTCCGTCAGGTCGAGCGACCGGTTCCGCCCTCCCATTCGCTGCAAACGCCGTTGCCGACCGTCGGGCTGGCCCCTGTCGATCCGGACGACGAAACGGCCTTGGCCGCGCGGCTTCGCACGGCTTTCGCAGATGAGATGGCACAGACGCTGGAGGATGTCGTCTTGCGGCGCACCTGCCTGGCGGAGACCGGCGCCTTGCGCGGCCCGGCGGGGGAAACGCGGCTGGCACGGCTAGAAGAAAGTGCCGCGTCCCAGCGGGGGTGGGACGCGGCGCACCGGGTAAGTCAACTGACGGCACTCCGCCAAGCCCTGGGGGGCGTTACCCGGTGATCAGAAGGTCGCCATCGTCGAACATCGTTTGGGCATCGAGATTGCGACCGTTTCGGATGATGCCGATCTGAACGAAGGCATCGCCGCCGCCATCCATATCGACCTGGATCAGGCCCAGCGTGCCCTGCCGGGCGATCTGGATGTGACCGGATAGGTCCGCGCCGTCGAACCCTGTCAGGATGCCCTGGAATTCCAGCGCATCGCCTTGGGACAGGCCAAAGTCCTTCAGATCGTCGCCAGGGGCAGCCACATCGTCGGTCGTGAAGACGAAGGTATCGGCGCCCGCGCCCCCCCTCAGCACGTCGCCGTCGGCGCCGCCGATGATCGTGTCGTCGCCATCGCCGCCTTGCAGGGTGTCGCGGCCGTCGAGCCCGAGGATTGTGGTGTTTTCGCCGTTGATACCGCGGAGGAAATCGTTGCCCGAGGTGCCGGTGACGGTGACGCCCGGATCGGGCGGGCTGATCGTGTCGAGCGTCAGGGTCGGGCCACCGGCGTTGGCCACGTTGCCAGCGGTGTCGGTGGCGGTGACCGAGGTGGCCAGCGGGCCATCGGCCAAGCTCGACAGGTCGAGCTGGACGCTGCCATCGGCGGCGAGTGTCCCGGAGGTGACGGTGGCGCTGCCATCGCTGACGGTGACGGT